>CAMBYR010000146.1 GCA_945872375.1 uncultured Blautia sp.
ATCTTTCTCCAGCTTACGCACAAGCCCGTCAAAATTGGAAAAATATTTGGAGATCTTTCTGTCGATCAGCGCGATCAGAAGAGAACGCCGGACATCCTCCACGCTCTCCAGAGCTTCCTCATAATTATCCAGATAGGCAAGTCCCAGAACCAGCTTATCATCTTCATTTTTCTGAATGTACTCTTTCAGTTCTGTTTCATCATACAGGTAAATGGTGATCAGACTGACATCGACAGCCGCGCCCTCCAGAAGCTCGGATTTTTCCACCACATCCTTCAGAGACACGGTCTGCATGGAAGCACGGTAGATCCGGTTTCCCAGCTCTGTACTCAATTCTGTCGGTTCCTCGGCTCCGGCCTTTGGAAGCTTGTCCGCAGTGATTTCCGGAAACAATGTGCTGATATTTTTTTTGGTGTACTGGTCTTTTCCCGTAAGATCAGAAAAAACACGGTTGTTCCAGATCAGGTTTCCGTTCATATCCATGACCGCGTATGGAAGCGCAAGCTCGTCAAGAATCCGCTTTTCAACCTGATCATACTGGTTTGCAAATGCAATCAGTTCATTGAGAATCGCGGGTTTGCTCCTGCGTGCCAGCGGGACTGCCACAAGCAGATACAGACATATTCCCAGAGACATCACAAGTCCGGCCTGGATATCTGCCAGATAAACCAGCACATTGAAAATAATCAGCAAAATTGACAGATACAGCGGCCATTGAACAAAGCGCCCGATTCTACCTCTTAGTTTTAGTTTTTCATTCATAATCCGTACCGTTTTCAAAATAAAGTAATAAGAAACCAGTCTTATTATAACAGATATGCTTCCAGAATACCATATCTGTTTTTTGTAAATGTCCTATCTTCCGGACAGCAAGACAGCGCCACCCTCTCGGATGACGCTGCCTTATTAAAATGGTCTGCTTTCGCAGTCCGCCGGATTAGTCCTGAACGTACGGCATCAGAGAAAGATGACGTGCTCTCTTGATTGCTACAGTAAGAGCTCTCTGATGTTTTGCACAGTTTCCAGTGATTCTTCTCGGAAGGATTTTGCCTCTTTCAGAAACATATTTTCTTAATTTTGCTACATCCTTGTAATCGATTTCGTTGTTTTCCTTACCACAGAAAACACAAACTTTTTTTCTCTTGCGGCCGCCTCTTCTCTTCATTGGAGAGTCTGGTCTTTCGCCTCTGTTATTGTAAGCCATGATGGTTCCTCCTATCTTTTTCGTTCTAATTAAAAGGCAGTTCCTCGTCAATTCCATCCGGAATATTCATAAAGCCACCTGCACTTGCTGCTCCCGGTGCAGGCATGGACGGTGCTGCATTCTGCTGAGGACGGGATGCTGCATAGCTGTCACTTGCCGCCTTGCTTTCTGCAAATTCCTGTTCCTCTACCACCACTTCTGTGGTGTACACCTTCTGGCCTTCGCGGTTGGTATAGCTTCCGGTCTGAATCCTTCCGCTTACCACGATCTTTAATCCCTGACGGAAATATTTTTCTGCAAATTCAGCGCTGCGTCCGAACGCTACACAGCTGATAAAATCAGCGGTTGCTTCTCCGTCGCGGCGGAATCTTCTGTCTACTGCCAATGTAAATCTGGCAATTGCCATTGCATTTTCTCCTGCGGAATATCTTACCTCAGGATCTCTTGTTAAGCGTCCCATTAAAATGACTTTGTTCATATAAATACCTCTTTCTGAATGGTTGAACGGGTACTTAATGGTGCTTTCTAAATTCCGATCAGTGCAAAAAGATTACGCGTCTTTACGAACAACAAGATATCTTAATACGTTGTCCATGATACGTACATGTCTTTCTACTTCTGCCGGACATGTTGCGTCTGCTTCGAACTGAATAAAGTAGTAGAAGCCTTCATGCATTTTCTGAATTTCGTAAGCTAATTTTTTCTTACCCCATTCTTCAACGTCTGTGATTGTGCCGTTGTAACGGGTGATGTAGCCCTTTGCTTTTTCAACGACTGCATCGCGAACCTCGTCTTCAACTTTTGCACTCACAACTAATGCTAACTCATACTTGTTCATGCTTTTTTACCTCCTTGTGGACTTTTTGGCCCTTTGCCTGTACAAAGAGCAAGGATAAATATATCACGATTGTTGATTTTAGCATATTTCCCGGATTCTGTAAAGCATTATTCCTGATTTTTTTTCAGATTTCTGGTGTTTTTTTCCACCATTTTTCGCGGAACCATGATCTGATGGCCGCATCCGGTACATTTCAGACGGAAATCAGCCCCCACACGAAGGATTTCCCAATCCCGGCTTCCGCAGGGATGCTCTTTTTTCAGTGTTACAACATCTCCGATTTCATAGAGAAGGCCCATGATTTATTCTCCTTTTACCTTAATCCGGGAAAATACCTGTCCGATCGGCTCCTTGATCAGAAGATCTGCAAAGGAATCTCTCGGAGTGGAGGATTTATTGATTACCACCAGATGTTCTCCCCGGAAATAGTCTATTAATCCTGCTGCCGGATAAACCGCCAGAGATGTGCCGCCGATAATCAGTACCTGGGCCTCGGAAATCGCCCGCACAGATTCATTGATCGTGTCATTGTCCAGGCCTTCTTCGTAAAGCACCACATCCGGCTTGATGATTCCGCCGCAGGAGCACCTGGGAACACCCTCCGCATGCTTCATATAGGAAAAGTCATGAAATTTCCCGCATTTCATACAATAATTCCTGTATACGCTTCCATGAAGCTCCAGGACCTTTTTGCTTCCGGCCATCTGATGAAGATTGTCGATATTCTGCGTGATTACAGCCTTCAGTTTTCCTGCCGCTTCCAGCTCTGCCAGCTTTTTATGCGCTGCATTGGGCTGTGCCGTATCACACAGCATCTTATCCTGGTAGAACCGGTAAAACTCCTCCGGATGCCTCATGAAAAAAGTATGGCTGAGAATGGTTTCCGGAGGATAATCATATTTTTGATTATATAATCCGTCCTGAGAGCGAAAATCCGGGATTCCGCTTTCCGTAGACACTCCTGCCCCGCCGAAAAATACAAGATTGTCATATTGATCAATCATTTCCTGAAGCTTCGCAATTTCATTACCCATTTCATTCCATCCTTTCTCCGGCATAGCTGCCCGGCGCTTTCTTCTCTGCTTTTATTTTGACACTTCATCCACCCGGACGCCCTGTACCACGAAGCGTGTGGCTTCATTTCCGGTACATGTGGAGAGTGTGACGATCTTGTCCTTTATGTTCATTTCCCGTGCTTCCGTCTGGATTTCCGAACGGCTGCGGATATCCTTCAGGTACTGCTCAAACTCCGCGCCCGGTCCTTTAAACAGCGTATAGGTATCACTTGTGGAGCCCGTTGTATAGGCTGACACGATCTCATACCGGTAATCCTTCTCAGGCGTCAGGATCCAGAAATATTTGCTCTTCTGATAGGTCTCTTTGCTGCTGCTGAACTTTTTAAGCTGTCCGAACATGGAGCCGTTTTTCATGTTGTGTCCGTAAACCAGTGTGTTGCAGTCACTGAAATCTCCGCTGTTTGCACAGTCAATAAAAATCGTTCCGGCAAAATTGTAGTTTCTTTCATAAGTCATATGGAGATAGGTGCTGTTGTCCGGACCTTTTACCACCGGATAACTGATGCCATCCAGAGCTTCCACATAGATCCATCCGATCACATCCTCATTAACGCTCCGAAGGGTCTCGAAATCTACAGAAATCGGAGCCGTCAATGTGGGGCCTGTCTCCTCTGTACCGCCTTCTTCCACCACAGGTGCATCCGGATCTCTGGTGGTGACTGCCATCTGCTCGATCTGATTATACTCATCTGATCCCTTTTTGTATTCGGTGTAAATGTGATACAGATTGTAGGCTGCATAGCAGAACACACCGATTGCAAGAATCAGTATCAATGTCAGCAGAATATCTGCAGCGCCTTTTTTCTTCTTTGTTTTTTTAGCCATTATCTCGCTCCTTCCTGATAAGTGTGGTTTTCACGGTTATTCAGGCTTCCTGATAATACCTGCTTTCTGAAAGACAGGGTAAAGATAGCTCGCCCCAAAGGTTCCCAGCTTTCCCTTTGCGGTTTTAAATTCTTCTCCCTGCATCGCCTTCAGAACATCCCACAGCAGGATTTCCGCCTCCGGATCCTGACTGTTCCATGCCTGATAAAATCGTTGAAAAACATCTGGCATTTCTTCGTTATTACTATTTTCACATACTGTCATGCCTTCATTTGTATTTTTCATTTTACTTCCGATGATCTTTCCCCATATTTATATGAAGCTGGGGTCAAAAGCCCCCAACTATGATACCTGCGGATTGCTCCTTGCGTTGCACTCTCACAAACCTGGTATCATTTATTTTATCACATTCCGGATCATTTGCCAACGACGGGAAGAAATACTTTCCTGGAAAAACCGTATCCCCGCATCTGCTATAATAATGTTACCTGTGAGCAGTAACATAATAATTCCAAAAAAGGGGTGCATATTATGCCGAAACACGGCGAAAATATCAGAAAACGAAAAGACGGAAGATGGGAAGCCCGCTATGAAAAGGGCAGAAAAACAAACGGAAGGATCCATTATGGCTATTTATATGGAAAAACCTATGAAGAAGTCCGTCAAAAAAAGCTTCTTATCCTGCAGAAAAATCATCTTCTTCCCGTTTCCGAGGACCGCATTACCATGACCTTCCTCTGTGAAGAATGGAAACAGGCAACACGTTATACGGTAAAAGACAGCAGTTTCGCCTCCTATGACACCTGGATCGACTGTCATATCCTTCCCTGGTTCGGTTTCCTGGAAGTCGGGCAGCTTTCCTCCGAATTGATCCAGCAGTTTTCCAAAGAAAAAATCGAAAGCGGCCTTGCACCAAGAACGGTAAAGGCCATTTTGATTCTTCTGAAAAACATTCTCCGCTACGGAGAACAAAAAGGCTATCTTTCTATGAAAGGAATCCAGTTCCGGTATCCCCGGGTCGATGACCAGCCTCTTCATATTCTTTCCGATACACAGCTTCATACCCTGATTTCCTATCTGATGGAAAACCCTTCCCGTCTTTGTTCCGGTCTTCTGCTCTGTGTGTATTCCGGTATTCGGGTCGGCGAGTTGTGTGGCCTGAAATGCGGTGATATTGATTTTCAGTCAGGAATCATGAAAATCCGCCGGACAGTCTCGCGGATCAAAAATCTGGATTATGACAGTATGAGCGCATCCGAACAGCCCAAGACCGTTGTCATCACAGGGACGCCCAAATCCGCTTCTTCTTTCAGGGAGATACCTATCCCTGATTTTTTATTGAAAATTTTAGCAGCTGACTGCCGGAATCCGGAGGATTTTCTGCTTTCAGGCAGCCCTTTCTGTATGGAACCGCGATCTGTTCAGAGAAAGTTTCAGAACATCCTGAAAAAATGCGGTCTCCCGGTCATCAATATCCATGCCCTTCGTCATGGATTTGCCACACGCTGCACGGAAATGGGCTTTGACAGCAAAACACTTTCTGAAATCCTGGGACATTCCTCTGCCAAGATTACCATGGATATTTATGTACACAGCAGTATTCAGCAGAAAAGAAGCTGTATGAACCAGCTTACGTTTTAAGCCTGCATCTGGTCGCATCCCGCCCGGAGGGCTTTTTTGTTTCATAGGTAAATTCCAAAGGAATTTCCTATGAAACAAAAAAAGACCGCTGACAGGATTTCCTTCCGTCAGCGGTCTTGATATTACCTTTGAACAGTAACGTCTTGATTCTTCTGTTATTTCGCTACAAAGTTGACAATTTTGTTTGGAACATAGATTTCCTTTATCAGCTTTTTGCCTTCCAGGAAAGATGCGATTCTGCTGTCGTTCTTCGCAATGCTGA
>CAMBYR010000147.1 GCA_945872375.1 uncultured Blautia sp.
GGAAATCATCAGGCTGACATAAGTCAGAACCACAGTATAATCATAAAATCCTAACATTCTCTATTTCTCCTTTTTTATCTCGATGATTTTCTTCCAATGGTGAGCTGTGCCACACAGGTCATGACTGCACTGATCAGAACCTGTGCATAATACGAGATTCCTCTGCTCAGAAGCATGGACGGCAAAAGTACACTGCCGAATACCGGAACAAACATGATCATATACAATGTCTCACTGATTCCCATTCCTCCCGGCAGCGGAAGCATATCCACAGAAACGGAAATAACCGACTGAAGAAGCACTATCGTAAACAGGTGATAACCGGAAAGTCCCATAGAACGATATACCCAATATGTAACGGTAAAAAGAATGGTACGCTGAACAAATGTAATCACAAGCACATTCAGGATCACCATTTTGTGTCCGGCCCAGAAGGCGGCCGTATCATGGTATTGATCCATGGAACGCTCCAGAGCCTCCAGTCTTCTGGCTTCTTTTTTCAGAAGGCGGAAATGCTCCATGAATTTCAGGCCTTTTACCATCATCCATTTTGCAAGGCCGGGGGCAAACACCAGAATCAGCATCAGTGTCACACAGAAAACATTCAGCGCTACTCCCAGGTAAAATACCCACATATAGTCTCCCAGATATCCTCTCAGAAAATCACGTCCCACCAGACAGACTCCGAGACCGATCAAAACCAGTACTGCCTTGTAGGTGATGGTAACGATCATCAGCACCAGCGTGGAAACAGGAATATCCAGTTTATCTTTTTTCATGTAATAGATCTGCATGGGCTGCCCGCCTGTGGCAGACGGAGTGATACAGCTAAAGAAAAAACCCACAAACGAATAGAGGGCACAGTGGGACATTTTTACTTTTTCCCCCAGAGTCCTCATCATATAAAAGATAATAACAGATTCCCCGATAATAAACAACACTACACACAGGATTCCCAAAAGAAGATATCGAAGATCTGCCGTTTTTACCACTTCCAGAATCTTACGAATATCTTTGCCTCTGAAGATCATGTACATTGTGATGCCAAATACCGTGGCCAAAAATATAAGATTCACAAGTTGTTTTTTTCTATTTTCCTTCATGTTTTATGTTTTTTTGCATACGCTTCCTTCCGTAAACGGACATGTCATTTGTCACTATTATTCATTATACCACAACATCCTGCAAATGCATATGATAAAATATACAAAAAAGGAGGTAAAAACATGAACTCACTTCTGGAAGTCAGAGATGTTTCTCTCTCCTATCACACGCCTTCCGGGGAAACTTCTGCCCTTTCTCATATATCCTTTTCTTTGATGCCCGGTGAATTTCTTGCCATCGCTGGTCCATCAGGCTGCGGAAAATCCACACTTCTGAACCTGATCTGCGGATTCCTGGAAGCAGAGCAGGGAACGATTCTGATGAACGGAAAACCTGTTCAGCCCCGCTCTTCCAAAATCGGATACATGCTGCAGAAGGATCAGCTTCTGGAATGGCGCAGTGTATGGAAAAATATTCTTCTGGGCCTGGAAATCCGCCGGGAGCTTACCCCGGAAAAGATTGGTTTTGCCAGGGAACTGCTCACTGCCTACGGACTGGACAAATTCCGGAATGCCAGACCCTCCCAGCTCTCCGGCGGTATGCGCCAGCGGGCAGCTCTGATTCGGACACTGGTTCTCAAGCCGGATCTGCTCCTTCTTGACGAACCATTTTCTGCTTTGGATTACCAGACAAGGCTGAACGTCAGTGACGATATCGGCCAGATTCTCCGAAAGGAGCACAAGCCGGCCATTCTGGTTACCCATGATATTGCGGAGGCAATCAGCATGGCCGACCGCGTGATCATCCTTTCCTCCCGACCTGCCACCATAAAAAACATCATTCCCATTGATCTTGGCATCGAAAACAGGACTCCCCTGTCCTCCAGAAATGCCCCCGCCTTTAAATCTTATTTCAATCTCATATGGAAGGAGCTGAACCAGAATGACTGAATCTGCTGCCCAGAAAAAATATCTTCAGAAGCAGAAACGTGAACGGAGACTGATCTTTGCAGCGAGAATTCTGCTGTTCGTCGGTTTTCTGGCCTTATGGGAATGTTCTGCACAAACAGGACTGATCGATTCCTTTATCTTCAGCAGTCCTTCCCGAATCTGGCAGACCTTTCTTAAGATGTGCATGGATCAGTCCCTGTTTACCCATATCGGAGTGACCTTAAAAGAAACACTGCTCAGTTTTTTCTTTGTAGTCATCGCAGGAATCGGAACCGCCGTCCTGCTGTGGCTTTGCCCCCGGCTTTCCAGAGTGCTGGAGCCTTATCTGGTCATATTGAACAGTCTTCCAAAATCTGCTCTTGCGCCGCTTCTGATCGTATGGCTGGGAGCCAATGAACGTACCATTATCGTCGCAGGTATGTCCGTTGCTTTGTTTGGCTCTGTCATCAATTTATATACCGGTTTCCGGGAAACAGACCCGGAAAAGTCCCGGCTGATCCAGGCACTTGGCGGAACCAGAAAAGATGAGCTTCTGAAAATCGTTCTCCCGTCCTCCATTCCGCTGGTTCTCAGCGTCATGAAGGTCAACATCGGACTCTGCCTCGTGGGCGTTGTCATCGGAGAATTTATCGGAGCCAGACAGGGGCTGGGATATCTGATCATATACGGCAGCCAGACCTTTAAGCTTACATGGGTTCTGATGTCTATTGTGATCCTCTGCATCATTGCCATGGTTCTTTATGGAATCCTTGGCTTTGCCGAAAAATGGTATCTGAAAAGAAAATGATCTCTTCCGGAAAAAACCTTTGTCCTACATCAGATATAACGAGTCTCAGGCATGCTTTTCTTCAGCATGCCTGATGGTTTGTACAGTATCACCGGATAAAAAAAGAATACAATTTTATTTTTATCTGTAGTATAATAGGGGCAAACTGGTTGCGCATAAAGGAGGAGGTCTTTATGAGACATCTTGAAGAAATAAAAATCGGCTTCACAGCAGCCACATTCTGTATCATCATGCTGCTTTGTTATGCCATTATCCCCCAGGGACCACTGACCCCCACAAGGACAGCTCCCATGCCAAAGGTCCCCACAGAAGAAGACTGGGATCCGGAAGAGGATTACGGCTTTGAAATCTACACGCAGGAATCCAATTATGACGACTGGGAAGACGAAACGACAGCCGGCGATTCCGCCGCTTCTCAGCCGGATATACCGGAGGAAACCTATCCTCCCGTTCAGCAGGAACCCGTCTATACCCCGGAACCTGTCCTTCCCGATGACACCGGTTCCGGAGAAACCATTTTGCCCGAAGAAGAAATCCCGGTGGAAGGAGATCCCGGAAACGAGCCGGATACTCCGGAAATCCCTTCGGAGGATTACCAGGATGAGGATATCCTCTGGAACGAATCTTCTGAAGTGTTTTATTACGAGTAATCCTTTTCAGTTACTGTTCAGAGGTAATGTCCCGCGAGGTGTTTCCATGCATTTATGCATGGAAATCCCGAGACAGTCAACGCACGAAATTATGCATATTGCATAATTTCTGTGCATCGCGGAGCGTGTTACTGAGAACGGAATGAACAGTAACCCTTTTCAAAAAGCAGGGACATCTGCTATTCCTGAAAAAAAGAGACATGTCCCCTCACAGACATGTCCCTTTTTTTCGTTTCAGCATTTTTTCCAGAGTCTCTTCCAGAACAGTCACATTCACCGGCTTTTCCAGATATCCGTCCATACCGGATTCCAGAATTCTTTCCTGGTCCTCCTGCATGGTATTGGCTGTCAGTGCGAAGATCGGAATCGTAACCGCATCCAGCCTCCCAAGATTCCGGATGGCTCTGGCTGCCTGATATCCGTCCATCACCGGCATGTTGATATCCATCAGGATTCCATCGTAAAAATGGATATCCGACTTTTTAAACAACTCCACCGCTTTTTTCCCGTCTTCCGCCCAGGCAACCTGAATTCCCATGTCCTCCAGCAGCCTTCGAAGCACTTCCATGTTCAGTGCCACATCCTCTGCCGCCAGAATTCTTTTCCCCTGGAACTTCTTTTTCTCTTTTTCGGAGTATGTTCCCTCTGTTTCATTGCCTGCCGCAATGCTGTTCAGTACAGAAATCAGACTGCTTTCAAAGATAGGTCTGGAAATGCAGAAAGCTCTTTTTCCTTCCCTGATTTCTACCGTATCATAAGCTGCCGCCACAGGAACAGGCGCCTGATCCCCAAATATTTCCTCCATCTGGTCGATCAGCATGCCCGTTTCCTGGTCGTCATAGCTTAATAGACACACCGGAAAAGGAGTTCCCGCAGACTCAGCCTCACCAAGCAGATCAAAAAACTCCTCCTCCGACCGCGTCACCACCATTTTCTCTTTCAGGAATTCTGAAAACAGGCCTGCACAAAAATCTTCATCTTTCCGCAGACACAAAATCTTCCAGCCTTCCGGAAATTTTATCTCCGGAAGCTCCTGGCTGCATCGTCCAAAAGGAAGCTCTGCCATAAATGTGGTTCCTTTTCCCTTCTCACTGACAAAATCGATCTGTCCGCCCATGATTTCCAGAAGCTTTGACGTAATGGAAAGTCCCAGTCCGCTTCCTCCATATTTTCCGGCGACAGAAGCATTCTCCTGTTCAAAAGGCTGAAACAGACGCTTCTGCATCTCTTCACTCATCCCACATCCGGTATCCTTTACGGTAAAACGAATCCGAACCGTTTCCGCATCTGCAGAAAGCTGTCTGATCTCCAGAAAAACACTTCCCCCCGGGGGCGTGAATTTCAGCGCATTAGACAAAAGATTCATCAGGATCTGACTGGTGCGAAGCGAATCTCCCTCCAGCCATTCCTCTGAAAGATCCTGCAGCTTTACACGGAAATTCAGATTTTTCTGCCGGGCCTGCTGGTAGAACATCCCTGTAAGCTCGCCAAGCTTTTCACCCAGACAAAAACGTGTTTTTTCTATTTTCAGCTTTCCGTTTTCCACGGCAGACATATCCAGAATATCATTCAGAAGAGTCAGCAGAAGCTTCGAACTTCCTTCTATCTTTGCCAGATATTCCTTCACCCTTTCCGGATGATCCGCATCCTTTCTGGCAATCCCGGCAAGGCCGATGATCGCATTCATGGGAGTACGTATTTCATGGCTTGTCTGGGCAAGGAACCGGCTTTTTGCCCCGTTGGCCTCCTCAGCTTCTGCTACGGCTTTCGCAAGGAGCCTGTTCTTTTCTGCGAGCTGCCTGCTTTTTTCGCGCTGAAGCAGCCAGAAAAGCACAAGAAGCCCCAGAACAGATCCCAGAAGGATCGAAGTCAGAACCTTTCCATATTGTTCCCACAGCGATTTTTGCGGATTAACAATAATGGCATCCATCGGGATCAGGCTTTTCGGGATTTCAAATTTCCGGACAACTTCCCAGTCCACGCAGAATCCGTTGGGACTGTCCGTACATACCGGAATGTCTTCCGGCGCTGTTCCCCCGAAAATATCCATGACCATCCGGCCGGCGATCTCACCTGACTTTTCATGAAGCACCACATTTCCGCCCAGCACGCCTTCACCGATTCCTGCCTGTACAAAACGGAGTACCGGCACACGTGCATATTCTTCAAACATTTTGCAGACCTGATCATTGGTATACACATTTTCGTCCACATCTTCCGACATAATGAGATAAAGAAGGATCGTATCATTCTTCACGGCAGAGACTGCCTCCACCAGTTCGTCCCAGGTCATCTCGGATGCATTCAGCACAGAAAATTCCAGCTGCGGATAAAGTGCCTCCTGCTGATAAAACTGCTGCTGTTCTCCCTTTCCTGTTACCGTGTC
>CAMBYR010000148.1 GCA_945872375.1 uncultured Blautia sp.
GACCGGTTATCCGATCGCAAAGGTGGCAGCCAAGATCGCGCTGGGATATACTTTGGATGAGATTCCGAATGCCATTACCGGCAAGACTTATGCAAGCTTTGAGCCGATGCTGGATTACTGTGTGGTAAAGATCCCGCGTCTGCCATTTGATAAATTTATTACCGCAAAAAGAACGCTTACCACCCAGATGAAGGCCACCGGAGAGGTCATGAGCATCTGTCATAATTTTGAAGGCGCTCTGATGAAAGCCATCCGTTCCCTGGAGCAGCATGTGGACTGCCTGCTTTCCTATGACTTTTCAGGCTTAAGCTCCGAAGAACTGATGGAAGAACTGGAGATCGTGGATGACCGCCGGATCTGGAAGATCGCAGAAGCCATCCGCCGCGGAATTTCCCAGGAGCTGCTGCATGAGATCACAAAGATCGATCACTGGTTTATCGATAAGATCGCCATTCTGGTGGAAATGGAGCAGACGCTGAAAAATCAGGCACTTACCAGAGACATTCTTCTGGAAGCAAAGCGAATGGAATTTCCGGACAATGTGATTGCCCGTCTGACCGGAAAAACAGAAGAGGAAATCAAGGAACTGCGTAAAGAATATCAGATATCTGCGGCATACAAGATGGTAGATACCTGTGCTGCTGAATTTGCGGCCGCAACACCGTATTACTACTCTGTCTATGGCGGTCCGGATGTGGAAAACGAAGCAGGTACCAAAGACAGCGGCAAAAAGAGGGTTCTCGTTCTCGGTTCCGGTCCGATCCGTATCGGCCAGGGTATCGAATTCGATTTCTGTTCCGTACACTGTACCTGGGCGTTTGCAAAAGAAGGCTATGAAACCATTATCATCAACAACAATCCGGAAACAGTCAGCACAGACTTTGACATTGCAGATAAACTGTACTTTGAGCCGCTGACCCCGGAAGATGTGGAAAATATCGTTAATATCGAAAAACCGGACGGAGCCGTGGTTCAGTTTGGCGGACAGACTGCTATCAAGCTGACAGAGGCGCTGATGAAGATGGGGGTAAAGATTCTGGGAACCTCCGCAGAAAACGTGGATGCAGCAGAGGACAGAGAGCTTTTCGACGGCATTCTGGAGCAGTGTCAGATTCCGCGTCCAAAGGGACATACGGTATTTACGGCAGAGGAAGCCAAAAAGGCAGCTAACGAGCTGGGATATCCCGTTCTGGTGCGTCCGTCCTATGTACTTGGCGGTCAGGGCATGAGAATCGCTGTCAGCGATGAGGATGTGGAAGAGTATATCGGAATCATCAATCAGATCGCTCAGGAGCATCCGATCCTGGTTGATAAATATCTTCTTGGAAAAGAAATTGAAGTCGATGCAGTCTGCGACGGGGAAGATATTCTGATTCCGGGAATCATGGAGCATATTGAACGTGCCGGAATTCATTCTGGTGACAGTATTTCCGTTTATCCGGCACAGACCATCAGTGAGCAGGCAAAGGAAACCATTGCAGAATATACACGCCGCCTGGCAAAAGCACTTCATGTGATCGGTATGATCAATATCCAGTTTATTGTCTGCCAGGACGAGGTATATGTAATCGAGGTAAATCCACGTTCCAGCCGTACCGTGCCGTATATCAGCAAGGTGACGGGCATTCCGATCGTTCCGCTTGCCACAAAGGTGATCCTGGGCTACAAGCTGAAGGATCTTGGATATACACCGGGACTTCAGCCGGAGGCGAAGCATATTGCCATCAAGATGCCGGTATTCTCCTTTGAAAAGATCCGCGGCGCAGATATCAGCCTTGGACCGGAGATGAAATCCACCGGAGAATGTCTGGGTATTGCAGAGTCCTTTAACGAGGCGCTTTACAAAGCTTTCCTGGGTGCGGGCATCCGCCTTCCGAAGCATAAAAATATGATCATCACTGTTAAGGATGAAGATCAGCAGGAAATCATTCCGATTGCAAGAAGATTTGAAGCACTTGGCTATCGTATTTACGCTACCCGTGGTACGGCAAAGGCTCTGAAGGACGCAGGAATCCGCGCGATCCGTACCAATAAGCTGGAGCAGCCGGCACCGAACCTGATGGACCTGATCCTGGGACACAAGATCGATGTCGTCATCGATACGCCTCCGCAGGGTGTGGAGCATCAGAAGGACGGTTTTGTGATCCGAAGAAATGCCATCGAGACGGGCGTCAATGTCCTGACCTCTCTGGATACGGCAGAAGCGCTGGTGACCAGTCTGGAAAACACGGATCTTCACAATCTGACCCTGATCGATATTGCGACGATCGCAGGCAGATAAACAACTAAACAGGGTTACTGTTCACTCCGTTCTCAGTAACACGCTTCGCGATGCACAGAAATTATGCAATATGCATAATTTCGTGCGTTGACTGTCTCGGGATTTCCATGCATAAATGCATGGAAACACCTCGCGGGATATTACCTGTGAACAGTAACTAAACAGGAAATTATATTGGCGAAGATTCTGAAATCCATGGAATCTTCGCCTTTCTTATGCTATACTATGGTAGTACAACAGCGAAAGCCGGGCGACAGGCCGTATGATGCTTCCATAGGGAAACATCGTTTTGGAGAATGATTTTGCCGGGCAGATAGAAGGGAGAAAATATGGATATTTTAGAACTGTTAAAAGTGATCGTTCTTGGAATTGTGGAAGGAATCACCGAATGGCTTCCCATCAGCAGTACCGGACACATGATTCTTGTGGATGAATTTATCAAACTGAATGTCAGTCCGGAGTTTAAAGAATTTTTCCTTGTGGTTATTCAGCTTGGAGCGATTCTGGCAGTTGTGGTTTTATACTGGAATAAGCTGTGGCCTTTTTATATTCGAAAGATCCCGCAGAGAACACGCCGTGCCATTGCAAAGAAACCGCGGTGGGCGCAGATCCTTCTGACCTTTATTGAACGTTTCTGTGACAAGGATAAATGGATTCTCTGGTTCAAGATTCTTGTTGCATGTATTCCCACAATTGTAATTGCGCTTCCTTTCAATGATATTATTGAAGAAAAGTTTAACAATTACGTGGTGGTTGCCATCACCCTGATCGTCTATGGTGTGCTGTTTATTTTTATCGAAAATTATAACAAAAAGCGTGTTCCGTCCACCAACTCTCTGGAGGAGCTTTCCTTTAAGACCGCGCTTCTGATCGGTATCTTCCAGGTACTTTCCGTAATTCCGGGAACCTCCCGTTCCGGCTCCACGATCATCGGAGGAATTCTGGTGGGGACTTCCCGTACCGTTGCGGCGGAATTTACCTTTTTCCTGGCAATTCCCGTCATGTTCGGCGCAAGTCTTCTGAAGCTGGTGAAATTCGGTCTTGCCTTTACATCTGCAGAGCTGATCATTCTGATTGTAGGTATGGTTGTTTCCTTTGTGGTATCCATTCTGGCGATCAAGTTCCTGGTAGGCTATATCAAGAAACATGATTTTAAAGCATTTGGATGGTACCGGATTATTCTGGGTGCCCTGGTGCTGATCTACTTTGTGGGAAAAACACTTCTTGCATGATTTTACTGAAGAAATATAAAAACTCCTTTCCGAAATCCAGGCGAAACTTCTGCCTGAAACGGAAAGGAGTTTTTTATTCCATAGAAAGCGGCCGGATCGGTTCCGGAAATACCATTCTATAACAGCAGGATTTCTCCTGTTTGATGGATATCATATCCTGTCTGGCTGTGGAGGCCTGTTTTGAATTCATCGGATCGGACGATCTCCACGATGGCGGAAAAACCGGGCTTCTGAAGGGAGCTTTCCTCCATGACCAGAAACATGGGAATGGTGGTAAGAGGAACAAAATCCAGATGATCTGTTTTGCCGGACAGGGATTCCTCACCTATGGCGGTATCCGCTTTTCCGTTCATAACCGCCGCAGCAGTGGAAAGGTCGGAAATCAGTTCGTGACGGTACCCGGAAATATCCTGGGGGGAAATATGCTCCTCTTTCAGAATCTGATCCAGATAGATCCGCCGGGTGCTGCCTTTTTCCCGGTTGGCAAGAATAATGTCCGGTCTTGTCAGATCCTGAATGGAGGTAATGTTTTTCGGGTTGCCTGTGCGTACATAAAATCCCATGGTGTATTCATAGAGATAGAGGGCAGCCAGAGGGAGACCGGGTACAAGCTTGGGCAGGATTTCCGGCTGAAGACTTGCGGCGGCGATGTGTGCCTTGCCGAAATAAAGGGAATACAGTCCGTTATAGGTGTTCATATGGGACTGAAGAACCGGAATTCCCTGGGGATGGACCGCCATAAGACCGCACAGGAGCTCCAGGGCGGCAGAAGTCTGGCCGCTTAGGATCAGTCCGCTGGAATTCAGCAGGTAATCTCTTTTCAGTACGGAGCTCTCCGGCTGGATGTCCGGAACAGGGAGGATCGTATCGGATGTCCCCTGGGAGCCATGGAGATACTGTTCAAGCTGCTCATCACTGATGCGGAGCTGCTTGCCGATTTTTGAAGATTGAAGCTCCCCTCTTTTGATGAGTTCATACACCGTGGTCTTTTTGATTTTGAGTCTGTCTGCTATTTCCTGAGCAGTGTACAGTTTATTCATCGATTCCTACCATGACACTGGTGGCTTTGATAACCGCATAGGCATCAGAACCGATTTCCAGCCCCAGTTCTTCTACGGCAGCACAGGAAATAGTGGCTACAATAATATTACCGCCGCCGATATCAATGGAAACAATGGAATTGACAGCTCCTTTGTTGATGTTGATCACTTTTCCCTTTAACTGATTGCGTGCACTTAATTTCATACCGGACGACCTCGTTTCCTACTATTTTTTCTGATATTTTATCACGTTTTATTAGAATTGACAAGAATAGGCATATACGGTAGAATAAAACCAAACAAAACACAATCAAACAAAACAAAAGTAAACAAAAAGGAGGGAAAAAATGAAAAAAAGAATCGTTGCAGTTTTTCTTGCCGGAGTAATGGCATCTGCTTTGGCAGCGGGAACGGTGCAGGCAGAAGAACTTCAGGGTGAAGTTTATGTATTTATCGCAGCCAGCTTAAGTAATGCGATGGAAGAAATTCAGAAAAATTTCCAGAGTCAGTATCCGGATGTGGAAATTCTTTATAATGCAGACAGCTCCGGTACTCTTCAGACACAGATCGAAGAAGGCGCAAGATGCGATCTGTTTTTCTCGGCTGCTGCCAAACAGATGGATGCACTGGTGGAAGGCGGATTTGCAGAAGAGGAGTCGGTGGTAAATCTTCTGGAAAATAAAGTGGTTCTGATTAAGCCTGCCGGAGGAGAGACAGCCGTAACAGGCTTCGATAATATTACGGATGCGGCGAACCTTGCCCTTGCAGGAGAAAGCGTTCCGGTGGGACAGTATGCCCGTGAGATCTTCACCAATATGGGTATCATGGACCAGGTAGAACAGATGGAGATCAACGAAGGAAAGAATGTGACAGAGGTTCTGGCAGCAGTCAGCGAAGGCAGCAATGAAGTGGGAATCGTGTATGCGACAGATGCTGCTTCTGTGGCAGATCAGGTGGAGATCATCGCAGAAGCTCCCGCAGATGCACTGCAGACACCGGTTCTCTATCCGGTTGGTCTAATTACAGATGCAGAAGCTTCTGAAGAGGAAACAAAGGCAACAGAAGCCTTCCTGGCATATCTCCAGACAGATGAGGCTCTGGCGGTATTTGAAGACTATGGATTCAGCCCATATACAGACGAAGCTTTAAAGAAAGCAGAAGAAGAGTCGGCTGAAGAAGAGGAAGCAGCAGAAGAATAAGAACTGTCGTGAAAATCTGTACATTTATGGATAGAA
>CAMBYR010000149.1 GCA_945872375.1 uncultured Blautia sp.
CACCTCGCGGGATACTACCTGTGAACAGTAACACTTTTTCTTTCAGACTATTCAGGAGCAAAGGGAAAATATGCCGAATATTTTAAATTAAGTCCTGTATTTGGAGTAAGACATGCCAGAAAAACAGTTCACCGGAAAAGGTATTACAACAGCTGTTCTGGATACGGGAATATACCCCCATGAGGATTTTGGGAACAGGATTTTGTATTTTGGTGATTATATTGCGGGCCGGCGTTTTTGCTATGACGACAATGGACATGGAACTCATGTGGCTGGAATCATTGCAGGCGATGGAAAAGCATCAGGTGGAAAATATAAAGGAATGGCACCGGAGAGTAATCTGGTCGCATTGAAGATTCTGGACCGCTTTGGCAATGGAAATAAAGAAAATCTTCTCCGTGCCTTTCGATGGATCTTGAAAAATCAGTCGCGTTATCGAATCAGAATCGTCAATATTTCTGTTGGAACTACCTATCAGACAAAAAGTGATCAGAATACCCTGCTTGCAGGGGTGGACGCTTTGTGGGACGCAGGACTTGTGGTCGTTGCCGCTGCAGGCAATCAGGGACCGGATCCTTGCAGTATTACGGCACCGGGATGCAGCAGAAAAATCATTACAGTGGGATCCAGCGATCTGATGGATGAAGCGGAAGGTGTATCCGGCCGTGGCCCCACCTTTGAATGTGTATGTAAACCGGATCTTGTTGCTCCGGGAAAAAAGATTATTTCCTGTGCACCTGGTACAGAGCCTTCCTATTCTGTCAAAAGCGGTACATCCATGTCAACCCCATTGATTTCCGGGGCGATTGCTGTGATGTTGGAGAAAGATCCTCTGCTCACGAATATGGAAATAAAAATGTTGTTGAAGGAGAGTACCGATGACCTGGGGATGCCCAGAAATATTCAGGGATGGGGAAAATTTAACTGTAAAAAGTTTTTCTCTTTCTGATTTTTGGAGTTTTCTACGAAAATAACATGGTAGCGTGCAAAAGCGTTGACGGAATTTGTTTTTTCATATAAAATAAAGCAATATCTCGGGGAAATTATCGGAGATATCCGATAAGATAAATATCATGCGGATACAGCCGTGGTTCATTGTAAATGTGAAAGCAATTCATGGATGAAGATCGGGGCGTTCCGGGAATACAGGAGGTTATTATGGAAAAAATAAAAATGCAGACACCGCTTGTGGAAATGGACGGTGACGAGATGACCAGGATTCTCTGGCAGATGATCAAGGAAGAGCTCCTTCTTCCCTATATTGATCTGAATACAGAGTATTACGACCTTGGTCTTATTCACCGAAATGAAACAGATGATCAGGTTACGGTAGATGCAGCAAATGCAACAAAAAAATATGGCGTGGCTGTCAAATGTGCTACCATCACACCGAATAAGGCAAGAATGGAAGAATACAATCTGAAAAGAATGTATAAAAGTCCTAATGGTACGATTCGTGCGATTCTGGACGGAACCGTTTTTCGCTCACCGATTATCGTGAAGGGAATCGAGCCCTGTGTGAAGAACTGGAAAAAACCGATTACTCTTGCCCGTCATGCTTATGGAGATATTTATAAGAATACAGAGTTTTATATAGATAAACCGGGAAAGGTGGAGCTTGTTTATACAAGCGAAGACGGAGAAGAGAAACGTGCTCTTGTTCAGGAATTTCATGCACCGGGTGTTGCCATGGGTATGCACAACATGGATGCGTCCATTGAAAGCTTTGCAAGAAGCTGTTTTAATTATGCACTGGATACCAGACAGGATGTTTGGTTTGGTGCAAAGGATACCATTTCCAAAACATATGACAGCCGATTCAAGGAAATTTTCGGAAGAATTTTTGAAGCAGAATTCCGTGACAGGTTTGCCGCAGTGGGACTGACTTATTTTTACAGTCTGATCGATGATATTGTTGCCCGCGTAATGAAGGCAGAAGGCGGATTTATCTGGGCCTGCAAGAATTATGACGGGGATGTAATGAGTGATATGGTTTCTTCTGCATTTGGTTCACTTGCCATGATGACTTCCGTGCTGGTGTCACCACAGGGATACTTCGAATATGAAGCCGCTCACGGAACCGTTCAGAGACATTATTACCGTCATCTGGAAGGCAAGGAAACATCCACCAACTCTGTTGCTACCATTTTTGCATGGACAGGTGCACTTCGTAAACGTGGAGAACTGGATCAGAACAGAGAATTGTCTGCTTTTGCTGATCTGTTGGAAAAAGCCACACTTCAGACAATTGAAAGCGGAAAAATGACAAAGGATCTGGCACTGATCACTTCTCTGGAAAATCCGGAAGTGCTGAACAGCAGAGACTTTATCCAGGCTGTTAAAGAAACCTTAAACGAACTTATGAAATAAGTTTGAAGAAAAAATGTTCTCTGTGTAAAATGAAAAAAAGGTTCCTGCTGTAAAAAGCAGGACCTTTTTTTCATGCGAGTGTTTCCCATTTTTCGTAAAGCTCTTCCAGTTCTTTCTGAATAGTCTCTTTTTCCCGGCTGAGCTGCGCACATTTTGCCACATTGGTGCAGACATCCGAAAGAACAAGCGTCTCATCAATTTCCTTATCACGGTTTTCCAGTTCTTCGATACGCTGCTCTGTTTTTCTTAATTCATTTTCCCGCTTCCGCCTCTGCGCCTGTTCCTCCTTTTGCTGCTGCCAGGATACTTTGCTTTCCGATGCCTGTACAGGGGCGGAAACGGCCGTTTCCTGAGCCGGCGCATATTTCTCCGTAAGCTCTTCCTTCTTTTCCAGATAATAATCATAATCACCGATATAATTGACAACTGTCAGATTTGTAAGATCCAGGATCCTGGTCGCTGTCTGATTGATAAAATATCGGTCATGAGAAACATAAAATACGGTTCCTGTATAGCTGTTCAGCGCTTCTTCCAGAATTTCCTTGGAGGCGATATCCAGATGGTTGGTAGGCTCGTCCAGAATCAGGAAATTGGCTTCGGAGAGCATCAGCTTTGCAAGAGACACACGTCCGCGCTCACCGCCGGAAAGTGCGGAAATTTCTTTAAATACATCATCTCCGGTAAACAGAAAAGCAGCCAGCATATTTCGGATCTCCGTTTCCGTCAGAGTAGGATAGGTATCGGATATTTCCTGGAAAATGGTTTTTTCCATATGGAGCACATGATGCTCCTGATCATAATAGCCGATCTGAACTTTCGAGCCCAGGCTGAAGCTTCCCGCATCTGCCGGGAGAAGTCCGTTGATAATCTTCAGAAGCGTGGTTTTTCCTGTCCCGTTGCTGCCGATCAGTGCAACACGCTCCCCGCGCTTGATCTCAAAGGAAATATTCCGGAATAAGGTTTGTCCGGGAAAGCTTTTGGCCAGATTCTCCACAGAAAGAACATCGTTGCCGCTGATAAATCTTGGCTCCAGCGAAAGCCGCATCTGATCCTGAATCTCCACCGGCTTTTCCAGGCGCTGTACCTTATCCAGCATTTTTTCACGGCTTTCGGCACGTTTGATGGATTTTTCACGATTAAAGGATTTCAGCTTGGCGATAACAGCCTCCTGATGCCGGATCTCCCTCTGCTGATTCAGATAAGCCTTATACTGGGCATCACGAAGCTGCGCCTTTTTCAGTGCGTAGGAAGAATAATTGCCCTGATAGGTACGGACCTGGGCAGCTTCAATTTCGATGACCTTGGTAACGACACGATCCAGAAAGTAACGGTCATGAGACACAATAAAAACGGCACCGGGATAATTCAGAAGATAGGTTTCCAGCCATGCGATGCTCTCCATATCCAGATGGTTGGTAGGCTCATCCAGAAGGAGGATATCGGGGCGGGAGATCAGAAGCTTGCCAAGTGCCACACGGGTTTTCTGCCCGCCGGAAAGAGTTTCGATCGGTTTGTCAAAATCTTCCTCCTGAAATCCCAGGCCCTTGAGAACACCGGTAAGCTCACTTTTCCATGCATATCCGTTTTCCAGCTCAAATTCATGGGTCAGCCTCGTATACGTATTCATCAGGGCCTCCAGAGCTTCGCCGGAGGTATGCTTCATTTCATGCTCCAGAGAGCGCATACGGGCTTCCATATCCAGAATATGCTGTTTGGTGGTAAGAAGTTCCTCGTAGATGGTATGATGGCCATGAATATCCTGATACTGAGCAAGATATCCGATGTTTTTGTCACGGGCAATGACAACATTGCCGGAATCAGAAGATATTTCATTCATAATGATGCGCAGGAGAGTTGTTTTTCCTGCCCCATTATTTCCGATGAGTGCTGCTTTTTCCCGTTCTTCTATATGGAAAGAGGCATCCTGAAGAATCATTTTTTCTCCGAATGCCTTGGTAATATTCTGACATGCTAAAATCATTTCTGTTCCTCCGGAATCTTTGATTTTCATTTCACACCGTCCATTATATCGAAAAAAGAAATTTTGTAAAGAAAAATTCGGGATTCTGTCAAAAGAATTGAATATTTTTTGTTGATTTCTAACAAGTTTAATTGACATTAAAATGTCAATTCGGTATAATTGAACATAGCATAAAAAGGAGGGGACATTGGTGGAGGCGAAAGAAATTTCACGAGCGGTCATTAAACGACTGCCAAGATACTATCGTTATTTGGGGGAGCTGCTGGAAGAAAACGTGGAGCGAATCTCATCCAATGACCTTAGCAAAAAAATGAAGGTCACAGCATCCCAGATTCGCCAGGATCTGAATAATTTCGGAGGGTTTGGACAGCAGGGATACGGATATAATGTAAAGTATTTATATACGGAAATCGGAAAAATACTCGGTCTGGATACCAGGCATCCCATGATCATTCTTGGTGCCGGAAATCTTGGCCAGGCGCTTGCAAATTATGTGGACTTTGAAAAACGTGGATTTAAGCTGGTGGGAATTTTTGATGTAAATCCTGTGCTGGAAGGAATTGCCGTGCGGGGAATCGAAATTCAGATGCTCAGTGAACTTCCTCTTTTTCTAAAGGAACATCTGGTGGAAATTGCCGTTTTAACTTTGCCCAAAAACAGGGCGAGGGAGATGGCGGACATGCTTATTGAAAACGGAGTCAAGGCAATCTGGAATTTTGCCCATGTGGATCTGGATACTCCGGATGATGTAATCGTTGAAAATGTTCATTTATCGGAAAGTCTGATGACACTTTCCTACAATCTCAGCCAGTATCGGCAGGAGCATGTGGAAAAATAGTGAGATGCAGAAAAAAGCTGCTGCCGGCAAATAATTCTGATTTGCTGCAGCAGTTTTCTGGTTAAAGGAGGGGAGAACGATGAAACAGCTTGTTACATGCCGGTCCATGAAAGAACTGGATCAGCGGACAATTACGGAAAAAGGCATTCCGTCCTGTGTTCTGATGGAGCGTGCGGCGCTTGCTGTGGTGCAGGAACTGAAACAGGGCTTTTATAATCCGCCGGAAGAGGAACATGTTCTGGTCGTGTGCGGAAGCGGAAATAATGGAGGGGACGGCATTGCTGTCGCAAGAATTCTGCATCTGTCCGGTATCCGCTCAGATATTTATCTTGCAGGCAGTCGGGAAAAAATGACAGAGGAAACGGCCCTGCAGTATAAAATTGCGATGAATTATCAGGTACCTGTTGTGAATAACCCTGAATGGAGTGAATATACTACTATAG
>CAMBYR010000150.1 GCA_945872375.1 uncultured Blautia sp.
CTATCGGAAAAACGGGCAAGTATTCGGTCTAGTTATTTAAGATACGATGTACTAGTATCATATTATTCTTGAATAAGTATAAGATTCCTTCAGATTGTCCATACTTCAAAGGAAAGATGAAAAAGGAGTGTGAACAGAATGAAGAAGGAACAGGAAGTGGAATCATACCTGCGGGGAGAAATGTCCGGGGAAGAAAGGCTGAAATACGAGATCGCAGAGGAACTGGGTCTTTTGGATCAGGTTCTGGAAAAGGGATGGAAGAGCCTTTCGGCAAAAGAGACAGGACGAATCGGGGGTCTTATGACGCGAAAAAAAAGAGAAAAGCTGAGATAATAAAAAAAGGCATTGCAGGGATTCTATGCAGTGCCTTTTTGTGTTATACTGAATATGTATGCGGAGTTTCCGGAAAATCAGAATTCCGGAGACTTTAGAATTTTTTAAGATTTTTTTCAGATTATGTCAATGGAAAAAGAGAAATACCCGTTGTATCATAAACAGAAGTGAGGAGTGAAGACGATGAATAAATCAGACATATTGACACATGTGGACCATACCCAGCTTAAGGCCTATGCCACATGGGAGGATATTATCCGGCTCTGCCAGGAGGCCATCGAGCTGAAAACAGCTTCTGTCTGCGTGCCTCCCTGCTATATTTCCAAAATCAGGGAAACCTTTCAGGATCAGATCAGGATCTGTACAGTGATAGGATTTCCCCTGGGATACAGCGTTACAGAGGCAAAAGAGACCGAGACAAAAAAAGCGCTGGAAGACGGTGCCGATGAAATTGATATGGTAGTGAACATCTGTGATGTGAAAAATCATGATTACGATGCGGTCCGGGAGGAGATCAGCAGGATCCGAAAGGCTGCAGGAACACATGTCCTGAAGGTGATCGTGGAAACCTGCTATCTTTCACAGGAAGAAAAAGAAGAACTCTGCCGGATCGTGACGGAATGCAAAGCGGATTATATCAAAACCTCCACCGGTTTCGGGACAGCAGGAGCGTCCCTGGAAGATATCATGCTCTTTAAGGAGCATATCGGACCTGAAGTAAAAATGAAGGCAGCAGGCGGCATTCGGACAGCCGCCGATATGGAAGCTTATCTGGAAGCAGGCTGTGACAGGATCGGATGCAGCTCTGCGGCTTCTCTTCCGGATTAAGGAGAATACAGTATGAGTGAACACAAAGAGGATTATGTGAAGCTGGAAAAGGTATCAAAAATCTACGGCTCCAAAGAAGTAAAGATCGTCGCCGTCGATGAGATCAGCTTCCAGATCGCAAAAGGGGAATTTGTGGTCGTGGTAGGCCCCAGCGGTGCCGGAAAAACGACAGTGCTGAATATTCTTGGAGGGATGGACAAGGCGACATCCGGAAAAGTGTGGGTGGACGGACATGATATTGCCCGATACAATAACCGGCAGCTGACCGGATACCGGAGGGAGGATATCGGGTTTGTTTTCCAGTTCTATAATCTGGTGCCAAATCTGACAGCCCTGGAAAATGTGGAGCTGGCGCTTCAGATCTGCCGGAATCCGCTGGATGCGAAAACCGTTCTGGAGGAAGTGGGACTGAAAGACAGACTGACCAATTTTCCGGCGCAGCTTTCCGGAGGAGAGCAGCAGAGGGTTTCCATCGCCCGTGCTCTTGCGAAAAATCCAAAGCTGCTTCTCTGTGACGAACCTACAGGTGCTTTGGATTATCAGACCGGAAAGGCGATTCTGAAGCTTTTGCAGGATATGTGCCGGGAAAAAGGAATGACAGTGATCGTTATTACACACAATTCAGCTTTGGCTCCGATGGCGGACAGGGTGATTCGAATTAAAAACGGAAAAGTGGCAGAAATGACCTGCAATGCGCATCCCACCCCGGTGGAAAATATCGAGTGGTAGGTGAGTCCATGAAAAAAGCATTACATAAAGAATTCTGGATGGAAATACGAAAGAGCAGGGCAAGGTTTATTTCCATTTTTCTCATAGTGACTCTGGGTGTCGCTTTTTTCTCCGGAATACAGGCTACCGCACCGGATATGCGTTATTCCGGAGATGCCTTCTACGATGACAGCCGTCTGATGGACCTGAAGGTAATAGGAACCATGGGGCTTACCGATGATGATCTGGAGGCCCTGGAGGCCCTGGACGGCATTGAGGCTGCGGAAGGTGCCTGGTATGCTGATGTTTTCTGCGGAGAGCATGATCAGCAGAAGGTAGTTCATGTGGAGTCGCTGAATACGCTGGTGAATCAGTTAAGTGTTGATGAAGGAAGGCTTCCGGAAAAGGCCGACGAGTGTTTTCTGGATGATGCCTTTGCTTCTTCTCA
Organism: uncultured Blautia sp.; assembly: GCA_945872375.1. Lineage (GTDB taxonomy): Bacteria > Bacillota > Clostridia > Lachnospirales > Lachnospiraceae > Blautia_A. The sequence goes on from CAMBYR010000150.1 coordinate 2,318, forward strand.
GAATCTGAATATAGGAGATGTGATACAGCTTCGTGAGGAAGAAGACAATGAGCTTCTGATAAACAGAGAGCTTACTGTGGTCGGAATCGGAAGCAGCCCTCTTTATATCTCTTACAACAGAGGGAATACCACGGTGGGTTCGGGAGAAATCAATGGATTTCTCTATGTTCTTCCGGAAAACTTTGACAGTGAAGTCTATACACAGGTCTATCTTGAGGTCAGAGGCGCCAGAGATCTGGTAAGTTTTACAGATGCGTATGATCATCTGGTAGATAAGGTGATGGACCAGGTAGAAGGAATCGAGGGTGTTCAGTGCAGCCTTCGCTACGAAAATGTGGTATCAGAAGCAGAAGAAGAGCTTGCGGATGCCAGACAGGAACTTGAGGACGGCAGGAAAGAAGCGGAAGAAGAGCTTGCGGATGCCAGAAAAGAGCTGGAGGACGGCGAGAAGGAGCTTGCCGACGGTAAAAAGGAGTATGAAGACGGCAAACAGGAGCTTGCGGATGCCAGACAGGAAATAGCGGATGGCAAAAAAGAACTTGCCGATGCCCGGAAGGAGATCCGGGATGGAAAGAAAGAGCTTGCGGATGCAAAAAAGGAACTGGAAAAAGGTCGTCAGGAGCTTGCGGATGGCTGGGCAGAATATGAGGACGGCCGTCAGCAGCTTGCCGATGCAGAAACAGAACTGGCTGATGGTCGTCAGCAGCTTGTCGAAGCGAAACAAAAGCTTGCAGACGGTCAGAAGGAAGTGGACAACGGCCGGGCAGAGCTCCAGGCAAACATCCAGAATTTCTATGCACAGAGAGAACAGCTTGGCGGTGCCTGGCAGCAGTACCATGACGGTGAAGCAGAGCTGGCGGCCGGAGAGCAGGAGCTTTCAGCTGCGCAGGCTCAGATTGAATCCGGAAAAACGGAGCTGGCTGCGGCGCGTGCCCAGCTTGACCAGAATGAGCAGGATCTGGCAGGCCTTGAAGGAGCTTCTTCACAGGCATCCCAGGCGGCAGCTGCGGCAGCAGAGGCTCTGGCAGCCGCTCAGGCGGAATACAGCCGGATTCTGGGGGAAGTGGAGGCAGGTAATCTGACTCAGGAAGAAGCCGATGCTGCAGCCGCAAATGTTTCCGCGGCACAAAGCGGTTATGAGCAGGCAGTCGCCCAGGCATCCTATCTGGAATCCACGCTTTCGGAAGGCCGTCAGGCTCTGGAGCAGGGCCGGGCAGAGCTTCAGGCAAAGGAAGCGGAATTAACGGCCGCAGAAAGTACCATTGCCCAGAAACAGCAGGAAATTGCAGCAGGTAAGCAGCAGCTTCAGGAAACCTATCAGACTCTTGCGGCCGCCCAGGATCAGCTCAATGCCGGAGAAGCCCAGATATCTGCTGCTCAAAGCAGGCTGGATTCTGCCCAGGCAGAACTGGATGCAGGTGCAGCGGAGATCGCAGAAAATGAGAAGACCATTTCTGACGGAGAAGCGGAAATTGCGGAAAACAGAGCAAAGCTTGCCGATGCGGCAAAAGAACTTCGGGAAGGTGAGCAGGAGATTGCCGACGGAGAAAAAGAAATCCGGGAGAACGAAAAGAAGCTTGCCGACGGAGAAAAGGAGATTCAGGAAAACGAACAGAAGATTGCCGATGGAGAAAAGGAAATCGAAGAAAATGAGCAAAAGCTGATCGACGCGGAGCAGGAGCTTGCGGATGCGGAGAAAGAGCTTGCGGATGGCTGGAAAGAATACGAAGACGGCAAAAAGGAAGCCGAGGAAGAGATTGCCGAGGGAGAACAGGAAATTGCGGATGCCGAAGCGGAAATTGCAGACCTGGAAGTTCCTCAGTGGTATATTTATGACAGAAGCAGTCTTCCGGAATATGCCGACTATGGAGACAATGCGGAACGTATCCGCAGTCTGGGACAGGTCTTCCCCGTAATCTTTTTCCTGGTGGCTGCACTGATCTGTCTGACCACGATGACTCGAATGGTGGAGGAACAGAGGACACAGATCGGTACGCTGAAAGCATTGGGATATGCAAAGATGGATATTGCCTCCAAGTATCTGAATTATGCACTTCTGGCAACCATCGGCGGTTCCGTTTTTGGCATGCTGATCGGGGAAAAGCTGATTCCCTATGTCATTATCAGTGCCTACGGTACGGTTTACCGGAATATGGCGGTGATGATCCGCATTGACTATATTATCCGATATGCACTGATTGCTTCGGTGGCCTCCGTATTCTGTACGGTAGGAGCAACCTTTGCCGCGTGCAGTAAGGTTCTGGCGGAGACTCCGGCATCTCTGATGCGTCCGCCGACTCCAAAAGAAGGAAAACGGATTTTGCTGGAACGGATCGGCATTTTCTGGAAGCATTTAAGCTTTACCTGGAAATCTTCCCTGAGAAATCTTTTCCGCTATAAAAAGCGTTTGTTTATGACGGTCTTCGGGATTGCCGGAAGTATGGGACTGATGCTGGTAGGATTTGGTGTCCGTGATTCTGTCGGAGATATCGTGGCAAAACAGTACGGAAATCTTCAGAGGTATGACGGAACGGTGATCAGTGACAGCGATGCTTCCAGGGAGGAAAAGGAGGAGCTTTCCCGTTATCTGGAAGAAAATACGGATATTGAACGTTTTACCCGGGTACAGTTTGAAATTGTAAAGGCCCCCAGAGCGAAGGCGGATCTCAGCGTTTATATTTATGTACCGGAAGATACGGAGAGCTTTCAGCAGGATGTGCTGCTCAGAAACCGGCTTACAGAAGAAGAATATTCCCTTACCGATGAGGGTGTGATCGTCAGTGAAAAGACGTGTACCCTTCTGGGAATCGGGGAAGGCGACTTTATAACGGTGGAACGGGATGAGGAAACGTATCAGGCAAAGGTGGTCGGTATCACGGAAAATTACATGAGCCATTATATCTATATGACACCCGCCGTTTATGAAGAGACGTTCGGAGAAAAACCGGAATTTGCCGACGCAGTATTTACCATGAAGGATGATAAAAAGGAGATGCTGGAAATCACAGGAGGGGAAATCCTGCAGTATCCTGCTGCTCTGAGTATCAGTTATACAAAGAGCATTGCTTCTGCCATCAACAGAATGCTGGATACCCTGGGTGCGGTAATCGTGGTTCTGATCGTCTCCGCGGGACTTCTGGCCTTCGTGGTGCTGTATAATCTGAATAACATTAATATCACAGAACGGCAGAGAGAGCTTGCCACGCTGAAGGTCCTGGGATTTTATGATGTAGAGGTTTCCCAGTATGTGCTCAGGGAAAATATTCTTCTGACATTGTTTGG
>CAMBYR010000151.1 GCA_945872375.1 uncultured Blautia sp.
TAGGAATACTGAAATCCAAGAGAGCTGTAAAGCTTTTCTGCGGAAGTATTGTTTTTTACCACCTGAAGATAAGCGTGGCTGGCGCCTCTTTTTTTGCCCTCATTGAGAAGACCGGTACAGATCTGACGGGCACATCCTCTGCGGCGATAATCTTCACGCACATGAATGGCATAGATACCGATGTAGTCGCGATCCAGGATTCCAAGACCTGTGGCAATGATCTCGCCTTTTTTTGTTATGGAAGCGCAGACAGTTTCCTTAAGAATGGCACGGTACATGGAAGGAACGACGCTTCGATGGATCGGATTTGTAGTTCTTTTCAAGTCAAAAAGGCTGTGGATCCAGAAATCAGGAATTTCATTGGAAAAAAGCACATCGGTGACAGGCGCATCCAGAACGGCATTGTCCAGGTCTACAGTCATAACATTTGTTATGTGCTGAACGGAATAGCCCCTGTTTTCCAGCATATAGTCAAAATCCGGGGATACAAGGGGGCTGATCTTAAAGATCGCAGGAGTTCCCAGACGCTTATAGACCTGTTCGCAGTAGGGGATTTTTTCGCGCCATGGAAGTGTGGAGGTTCCGAACTGTTCCACACTGTTGGTCCTGTGCGTATAGAAATAAGAAAAACGTAAGTTCCATCCGTCATAAAGTTCCATTTTATGGGAAGGCCATGCGTTCAGTGACATATCTTCGATTTTTTTGATCGTTGTTTCCATAGTATTACCTTTCTGATATGATCAATTTATAAAGTTTATCTGCCAGGATCTGATGCCCCTGTGGTGTGAGATGGATACCGTCAGAAGTTATTGATGCAGGCCCGGACCGTGCAGCTTCCTGATCCAGATCGTTCTGCAGCGGGAGAAAAACGGCGCCATGATCCTGACTGATCTTTTTAATATGCACGGACATCTGTGAAAGAAGGGGAGCCCAGGAAGCGTAGCAGCGTGGCCATGGAAAAACAAAGGGTTCCAGGAAATAGAGCTTTCGTTTCCGGGAGTTTGTGCAGGATAGCTTTTTTGCAAGGAGCTCATAACGGGTGACAAATTTGTTCATCAGATCCTGCTGTTGTGCAGATGAACGGCGGGTGTTCATCATGATCCCCACATCATTGATCCCGATCAGGACGGTAACAATATCCGGATCAGAGCTTTCCAGCCAGAAATCTGTGTTCTGAAGAAGCCGTTTCAGGGTGAAACCATCAATACCTCTGTTTTCAATGGAAAATCGGTGATCTGTGTTATGAAGCAGACAGGAGAGCTGCTTCACATATCCTTTTCCAAGAGGATCTGCGGAGAAAAGCCGTCCGCAATCTGTGATACTGTCTCCGAGACACAAAATGCGAGTCATCCAATTCCTTCTTTCTGTTATACCGGGCGGCTCATTATCCGCAGTCGATTATTTTCGTATTGGTGCTTTGATAGTAGCACTTACACCAGCAGTGGTCAAGCGTACGAAATACCGGAAAATGGGTAAAAAACGAATAAACGTGAAAAACATGAAAATTTTTTAAAAAAATTAAAAAAAGTACTTGCATTTTGAAAGAAAGTGTTATATACTAACGAAGTCGGTTGAGGGAAACAACAAAAAACGAAATCAAACGACAGAAACAAAAGAATATGGCCAGTTGGTCAAGGGGTTAAGACGCCGCCCTCTCACGGCGGAAACACGGGTTCGATTCCCGTACTGGCTATTAACTGAAAGCAATCAGAACATGTTTCTGGTTGCTTTTTTGTTTATGATCACAAATGGGGATTTTGGGAGGTTTTACTATGATCATTGATAATGTGTATGTTTTTACACCGGACAAAGCATTTGTAAAAGGCGGGATTATCCTGGATGGGGATAAAATCCGACAGGTTTATGAAGAAAAGGATGCGCCACAGCTTAACGGGGATGTTCTGGACGGAAAAGGCTGCTACGCCATTCCGGGACTGATCGATCTGCATTTTCATGGGTGCAAGGGAGATGATTTCTGCGACGGAGACAAGGCTGCGATCGGAAGGATCGCGGAATATGAGGCATCGGTAGGAGTTACAGCGATTGCACCGGCTACTATGACTTTACCGGTAGAGGAACTGGAGCAGATCCTCCATACAGCAGCAGAATATAAAAAAGAAACAAAGGACTGCCGTAAGGCGGATTTTCTGGGGATCAATATGGAAGGGCCTTTTATCAGCCCGGCGAAAAAAGGTGCACAGGACGAGAGAAATATCCTGCCATGTAATGTGGAAATCTGTGACCGTTTTTTAAAGGCCTCGGAAGGTCTGGTAAAATTTATAGGGATTGCACCTGAAGAAAGTGAGCATGCAGGAGAATTTATCCGGGAAGTTCATGAAAGGGTCAATGTTTCTCTGGCACATACCAATGCAGATTACGATACAGCAATGGAAGCATGCAGAGCAGGGGCAAACCATGCAGTCCATCTGTATAACGCAATGCCTGCGTTTACGCATCGTGCACCAGGCGTCGTAGGTGCTGTTTTTGATAATAAGGATGTTATGGCAGAGATCATCTGTGACGGGATCCATATCCATCCGTCTGTTGTTCGAGCTACCTTTCAGATGATGGGAGCTGACAGGATGATCCTGATCAGCGACAGTATGAGAGCTACCGGTATGCCGGACGGCCAGTATACACTGGGCGGACTGGATGTTAAGGTTGTGGGAAGACTTGCCACGCTGGTATCTGACGGTGCGATCGCAGGATCTGCCACAAATCTGATGGACTGTATGCGTACAGTTGTTAAAAAGATGGAGCTTCCGCTGGAAACAGCCGTGGCCTGCGCGACTATAAATCCGGCTAGAAGCCTTGGTGTGGAAGAACAGTACGGATCTCTGGAAGCAGGTAAAAAAGCTCATGTGGTACTGCTGGATCAGGATCTGGAACTGAAAGCAGTGATTAAGGACGGAGTAAAGATCCGATAAGCTCATAGAAGATAAAGCGATAAAAAATAAAAAGATAAAAAGAATTTCAGGAGCAGATGACAGCAAAATTCGTGTCAGAATTTGTCGAACGAAAATGCTGGACAAAATGCTCCTGAAATTCTATAATTAATTTCACCAGAGATCTTCTGGTATCGATCACCGCCAGGTCAGGCGGGAAATCCCATTTTTATCATAACTGAATAAACATATATTTTAAGAAGGAAAGGGGGCGTGTATGTTTCTTTATGGAGAATTATCCGTGGTGATATCTGCGATGGCGGTCTGGATGGATCTTAAAGATGCATCTGTAGACAATGGATGGATCCTTTTTTCTTTTATGATCGGTTTCCTGATCCAGATCACAGAAAACGGGCCGAAAGGTGGAGTGATCTTTCTGGCAGGAGTGGCCGTGCCGGTGCTTCTTTTGGGAATCCTTTTTATATTCCATATGATCGGCGCCGGAGATATCAAGCTTCTGTGCGCACTTGGCGGGATCATGGGGCCGCGGACAGTTATGGAATGTATTGTTTATTCTTTGCTTGCAGGTGCAGGCATTTCTCTGGCAATTCTTATTTCTACAGGCGGTATCCGCCGACGATTCCTTTATTTATATCAGTATATGAATGAGTTCTACTGTACCGGTGAGATACGTCCTTATTACAGAAAGGGGATGAGCTTTCCGGAGAACTTTCATTTTACGGTACCCATATTTTTGAGTACGGTGCTTTATGCAGGAGGTGTGTATTGAAGAAAAACATATTTGCGGTCTGTGATCTGGAGGTGGATTATGCTTTCAATTTTATGGATTATCTGAACCAGAAAAAGAATCTTCCGTTTGAGATCCAGGCATTTACCACGGCGGAAAGTCTCATTGCCTACGGAAAAGAAAATCATATTGAGTTGCTGCTGATTTCCGATAAAGCAATGCGAAAAGAAGTCCGTGACCTTGGTATCGGAAAGATTATCATTCTTTCAGAGGGTGTGCATCCTCCGGAACTGGATCAGTATTCGAGTGTGTATAAATATCAATCTTCCTCAGATGTGATAAGGGAGGTGATGGCCTGCTATGGAGAAGAGAAGTCTCTTGATCCGGTAACTTTTCCTGTGTTGAAAAAGACAATGGAGATCATCGGTGTTTTTTCTCCTCTTGGCAGGTGTCTGAAGACATCCTTTGCACTTGCGCTGGGACAGATACTGGCGAAAGAACGTGCCGTTCTTTATCTGAATCTGGAATCCTATTCTGGTTTTGAGGAACTTCTTGGGAAAAAATTTCCGGCTAATCTGAGTGATCTGTTTTATTATGTTCGCCAGGGAAATGAAAACCTGATCCATAGAATGAACGGAATGATCCAGACAGTAAACAATCTGGATTTTATACCGCCTGTAAGAACACCTTCAGATATCCGGACCGTGGACTGGGAAGACTGGGAGCGGCTGTTGCAGGAGATCGTACTTCACAGTTCCTATGAAGTGCTGATCCTGGATATGGGAGAAAATGGAGATGAGGATTTCCGGCTTCTGGAAATGTGCAGAAAAATCTATATGCCGGTTTTGAATGACACACTTTCTGTCTGTAAGGTGACACAATTCGAAAATCTTCTGCGTATCTGGAATAAAGAAAAGATCCTGGAAAAAACAGAAAAGGTGCATCTGCCCTTTCATATGGATAGGATCTCTTCTGACGCTTACGTAGAACAGCTGGTCTGGAGTGAACTGGGAGATTATATCCGTGAACTTTTGAGAAAGGAGCGGTCATGAACAGAGAAAAATTCCGGGAAATGTATGATCTGCTCATGGAACAGCTGGATGTTTCCAGAGAGCTGTCCGATGATGAGATCCTGGGGGTGATCGATGAACTGATATTAACTCAGGCAAGGGAACTGTTTCTTTCACTGAAGGAGAAAGTAGAGCTCAGACAGGAACTGTTCTGTTCTGTGCGCAAGCTGGATGTTCTGCAGGAACTGATCGATGATGAAAGTGTTACGGAGATCATGGTAAATGGTCCGGATCATATTTTTGTGGAACGTGGAGGAAAACTGACCAGATGGAATAAGGTCTTCACGTCAGAAGAGAAGCTGGAGGATGTGATCCAGCAGATCGTAGGGCGCTGTAACCGGGTTGTCAACGAGTCCATGCCCATTGTAGATGCAAGGCTGGAAAACGGAGCACGTGTGAATGCAGTGGTTTATCCGGTTGCTCTGAATGGTCCGATCCTGACGATCCGTCGTTTTCCGGATGATCCTATCACAATGGAAAAACTGATCGCTTTTGGAAGCATCACCGAAGAATGTGCACAGTTTTTAAAAAAACTTGTTCAGGCAAGATATTCTATTGTGATCGGTGGAGGTACAGGCAGTGGAAAAACAACATTCCTTGGAGCTGTTACAGAATATAGTCCAAAAGATGAGCGCCTGATCACCATTGAAGATAATGCGGAGCTTAAGATCCGGGGAATTG
>CAMBYR010000152.1 GCA_945872375.1 uncultured Blautia sp.
ATGAAAAAGGTGCAGAAAAGCCCGCCGGACTCTTCCGCACCTGATCATTCTTATGCGAAAATCGGTTTCAGCGCATCTGCCAGTTTATCTTTCTGAGCCTGTGCTTCTGCCAGATCTTTTCCAAGAGTAGTGAAATATGTCTTGATCTTTGGTTCTGTACCGGATGGACGAACAACTACCGTAGCGCCGCCTTCCAGTGTATAGATCAGAACGTTTGCTGCCGGCAGGCCTGTCTCTTCCGGTTTCTTGTAATCGGTCACTTTTACAACAGCGTAGCCTGCAATTTCCTTTGGAGGATTCTGACGGAGATCATCCATGATTCCTGTCATCTTGTCCATGCCGGACAGACCCGGGAACTCAAAGCTGTCTACCTTATTCAGATAACGGCCATATTTTTCATAGATCTCTTCCAGACGCTGTTTGATGGAAGAGCCGATGCTGCGATAATATGCTGCCATCTCACAGATCAGCATGGAGCCGATGATCGCATCCTTATCACGTACATACGGACCAGCCAGGTATCCGTAGCTTTCCTCAAATCCAAAGATGAAACGTTCTACTTCGCCTGCTGCTTCCAGACCTGCGATCTGATCGCCGATCCACTTGAAGCCGGTCAGTACGCTGCGCATTTCCACGCCATAATTTGCTGCAACAGCATCTGCCAGAGGAGTGGAAACGATGGATTTCACTGCAACAGCCTTTTCCGGCATGGTGCCGTTTTCAATACGTCCCGCACAGATGTAATCCAGAAGAAGAACACCTACTTCATTTCCGGATACCAGTTCATAGGAACCATCCGGGCACTTGATAGCAATACCTACACGGTCTGCATCCGGGTCCGTTGCAAGCATCAGGTCTGCACCGGATTTCTCTGCCAGTTCCAGGCCAAGACGAAGAGCTTCAAAAATCTCCGGATTCGGGTAAGGACAGGTCGGGAAATTTCCATCCGGATACTGCTGCTCCGGAACGATCGTCACATCGGTAATGCCAATATCATTCAGGATTCTGGTAACCGGGACAAGACCGGAACCATTCAGAGGAGAATAAACAAGCTTCAGGCCGGCTGTCTTGCAGAGGCCCGGACGAACGCTGCGTGCTTCAATTGCCGCGTAAAGTGCTTCTTTACAGTCATCTCCCACATATTCAATAAGGCCGGCCGCCATACCTTCTTCGAAAGTCATCATCTTTGCACCGGTAAGGATATCTGTTTTCTGGATTTCTGCGTAAACGATATCGGCTGCTTCATCGGTCATCTGGCATCCGTCAGGACCATAAGCCTTATATCCGTTATATTTTGCAGGGTTATGAGAAGCCGTAACCATAATACCTGCGTTTGCTTCATAGTAACGAGTAGCAAAGCTCAGCGCCGGAACCGGCATCAGAGCATCGTAAATGCGCACCTTAATGCCATTTGCTGCCAGAACACAGGCTGCTGTTTTCGCAAATACATCGCTGTTGATACGGCTGTCATAACTGATTGCCACAAGCTGGCTGCCGCCCTGTGTTTTTACCCAGTTTGCAAGTCCCTGCGTTGCCTGGCGAACCACATAAATGTTCATACGGTTGGTACCTGCGCCAAGAACACCGCGAAGTCCTGCAGTACCGAATTTCAGAGCAACGGCAAAACGGTCTTTGATTTCTTCTTCATTTCCTGCAATTTCTTCCAGTTCTTTTTTCAGTGCAGCATCTTCCAGATCTGCATCCATCCAACGTTTGTAATCATCCATGTACATAATGCATACCCATCCTTTGATTATTTTTGAAGTTTTTAGTCAAGTCTTCTAAAAAAATAATAAATAATTTACTCCCACTTGTCAATCATATATTAAAACAAATCTGTAAAATCGTTTTCAGTTTCGCCGCAGATGTCAAAAAACGTCGAAATCCTGCCATATTTTTTCTTTATTTTAACTGGTATTTTCAGGAATAATGTGCTACCATGTGGGGAAATGCAAAAATAATACATGGAGGAACTTATTATGGTTGCTTTACTGGCTTCTCTTTTTATCAGAGAGCATAAAAATTATACATCACCCAGGGTGCGCCAGGCATACGGAATGCTTTGCGGTGCCGTAGGCATCGGCCTGAATATCCTTCTCTTTCTGGGAAAATGGCTTGCCGGAACCTTAAGCGGCTCCATTGCAATTACCGCAGATGCATTCAACAATCTTTCAGACGCCGGTTCTTCTGTCATCACACTCATCGGTTTCCGTCTCTCCGGACAAAAACCGGATCCGGAACATCCTTTTGGGCACGGCAGGATGGAATACATCTCAGGACTGTTTGTCTCCGTCATTATCCTGATCATGGGGTTCGAACTGATCAAGTCTTCTTTTGAAAAGCTTCTTCATCCGGAACCGATCGACTGCAGCCCTGTGATCATCGGAATCCTGGCTGCCTCTATTCTTGTGAAAGTTTATATGTTTTATTACAACCACGCACTTGGAAAGAAGCTTCAGAGTGCTGCCATGAATGCCACCGCGATGGACAGCTTAAGCGACACGATCTCCACCGCTCTGGTACTTGCAGCCACAGTGATCAGCCAGTATACCGGACTCCTTCTGGATGGCTGGTTTGGTCTTCTTGTCGGATTCTTCATTCTCTACGCAGGCATTTCCGCTATGAAAGATACGCTGAATCCTCTTCTTGGACAAAAGCCTGATCCGGAGCTGGTACATGAAATTGAAGATATGGTGAATTCCTCTCCCGTAGTTCACGGTATTCACGATCTCATCATTCATGACTATGGTCCCGGCAGACGCATCATTTCCCTTCACGCAGAGGTTTCCGCAGAGGGAGATCTGCTGGAAATACACGATGAGATCGACAATGTCGAGCATGCCCTGCAGGAAAAGCTCAACTGCTCCGCCACCATTCATATGGATCCGATCATCACCAACGATGAAGAGGTGGTACATATGCGGGAGGAGATCCAACAGCTTGTTTCTTCTGCTGATGAAAGCTTTAAAATGCACGATTTCCGTATGGTAAAGGGCAGCACCCATACCAATCTGATCTTCGATGTGGTCGTGCCCTATCAGTGCAGATATACGGATTCCGAAGTGTCAAACCTTCTCAGGGAAAAAGTACGCCAGATTCCTCATGGCAATTATTTTGCCGTCATCCAGGTAGATCACGATTTCTGCTGACATAATAAAGCGGAACGGATTTTCTGAAGCATCAGAAAAATCTGTTCCGCTTTATTTTTTATTCAAAGAAACGGATTCCCATCAATGTCAGTCCATGGGCCGGCGCTGTGGGGCCTGCCGCTTCTCTGTCGCATGCCTCCAGGATCTCTTTCACATGTTCCGGCGGATACTGTCCGTTTCCCACCTCAATCAGTGTTCCGGCAATGATCCTTACCATATTATACAGAAATCCTTCGCCGGATACACGAATCGTGATCATGTCTCCGTCTCTCCATACCTCTATTCCCGTAATGGTCCGGATCGTGGTCTTCACCTGTGCCTTTGCCCCGCAGAAGCTGGCAAAATCATGCCGGCCGATCAGATAGGAGGTTGCCTCCCGCATACGGTCCACATCCAGCTTATAATGGTAAAAATACGAATATAACCGTTCCGTTGGCACCGGAAATTTCCTGTTCAGGATCCGGTATTCATAAGTCTTTTCACTGTCACAGTAACGGGGATGAAAGTCGGGTTCCACCTCCTCGGAAAGCTGGATCCGGATATCCTCCGGAAGCCTCTGATTCAGGGCATACGATATCTTCTCCCCGGGAATTCTTGTTTCTGTATCAAACACTGCCACATTTCCCATGGCATGTACACCGGCGTCCGTCCTGCTGGCACCGATGGTTTCAATTTCTTCACCAAGCAGCTCTGAAAGAGTCTCATTCAGCACTCCCTGGATGGTCACTCCATTTGGCTGGGTCTGCCAGCCGCAGTAGTTTGTTCCGTCATAGGCCACCACAAGCCCTACACGTTTCATATGCTGCTCCTCCTGTCTGCAAATCCGCCAAAAGTCAAAACGGGCAGTTCCGCATCATTATAATCCAATCACACGAAATGCCACTGCTATCCCCAGATAAACGAACATTACCACATAGGCTGCTCTGTCACGATTCTGGTACTTCAAAGGCTTCATCTGCGTTCTGTGGTCTCCTCCGTGATAGCAGCGTGCTTCCATGGCCATGGCAAGATCATTGGCCCGGCGGAACGCTGAGATAAACAGCGGAACCAGCAGAGGAATCATATTTTTTGCCTTCTGGATCAGATTTCCATTTTCAAAATCCGCTCCTCTGGCCTTCTGCGCCTTCATGATCTTATCGGTTTCCTCCATGAGGATGGGGATAAATCGAAGGGCAATGGACATCATCATGGCGATCTCATGGACAGGCACATGAATCCTGTTCAGGGGCCGAAGAGCCTTTTCCAGACCGTCCGTCAGCTGATTGGGTGTCGTTGTCAGCGTCATGACCGAAGATCCGATCACAAGGTAGATCAGACGAATGGCCATTCTTACAGCAAGGCTGATGCCTTCCTTCGTTATTTTCAGGAAACCAAAGCGCCAGAGCACTTCGCCGGGCGTCAGAATAATATTAAATACAACCGTGATCATCAGGATCATGAAAATCGCTTTCAGACCCTTAAAAATAAATTTCACAGGTACTTTGGAAATCAGGATCATGGCTGCCAGAAAAACGGTGGCTACCGCATATCCGGGCAGTGTATGGAACAGAAATACCGAAATGATAAAGACCATGGTTCCAGCCAGTTTTGTTCTCGGATCCAGCCGGTGAAGCACGGAATTTGCCGGATAATACTGTCCAAGGGTAATATCTCTAAGCATCTTTCCGTCCCCCTCTCTCTGACTCCTTCAAAAGAGGAGAACCGCTTTTTTTCAATGCCTGCAGAATACTTGTTCTGGCTTCCTCCACGGTGGTGGCGTCCGCATCCACATTCAGTCCGTTTTCCCGGAGCGCATGCATAATGTAGGTGATCTGCGGAGCCGCCAGTCCCATAGCCTCCAGTTCCCGATAGTGGGAAAATACTTCCCGCGGAACATCATCAAAAGCCACTTCTCCACGATTCATCACGATCAGACGCTCCACATATTTGGCAATGTCCTCCATACTGTGAGACACCAGGATGATCGTGATCCCTCTCACCTTATGAAGCTCTGCGATCTGATCCAGAATATCATCCCTGCCCCTGGGATCCAGACCTGCGGTAGGCTCATCCAGTATCAGGATTTTCGGATTCATGGCAAGCACGCCTGCAATGGCAACGCGTTTTTTCTGACCGCCTGACAGTTCAAACGGCGATTTGCTGTAATTTTTTTCTTTAAATCCAACCTGCTGAAGCGCTTTTCTGGCCTCCGTCTCTGC
>CAMBYR010000153.1 GCA_945872375.1 uncultured Blautia sp.
AGCTCTGCCGGATTATTGGCCGGCAGACTGAATAAAATGCTTCATGGCATCAAAACTTTCCTTGCTGATATGATGTTCCATTCTGCAGGCATCGGCAATGGCAATATGTTCAGGTACGCCAAGGCTGATGAGCCAACCGGATATAAATGTGTGGCGCTCGTAAATGGAAGAAGCAATTTCCTGACCTTTTTCCGTCAGAGTAATGAAGCCGGATTTTGATACGACAATACATTCATTTTCACGAAGCTTTTTCATTGCTACGCTGACACTTGGCTTGGAAACATTTAACTCTTCTGCAATATCAACAGAACGGACAACCGGCAGCTTTTTGCTCAGAACCAGTATGGTCTCCAGATAGTTTTCGGATGATTCGTTGTCGTGCATAATACCCTCCTGTTTTGTGGATTCGAATTACTATAAAAGTCCCGGACAGCAGACATGTCCGTTTACTATTATAACATTTTGATAAAAAAAAACAAGCAATGGATACTTGAATAACATAGGGCATTTTGCTATAATGGAAAAAAAATTGGGCTTTCAGTGCTCTGCTGTATGAGGCAGCAGGGGTAAAAGGGAATCAGGTGAAAATCCTGAACGATCCGGTCACTGTATTCAGGGAGCCCCGGTTAAAGAAAACCATTGCTGCACAGGCGAGAAGGGATAACCGGAGCGTTGAACTGTAAGTCAGGAAACCTGCTGAAAGATTGGTGAATAGCTTCCGTTGAAAGCAGAATTTCACAAAATCATGAAACAGTTCTTTTGATGTACAAAAAAGAACAGAATTTATCTTTTTGCGAAGGACGTCTACTTAGGGAAGAGCAGGCGTTTTTTTTATTTCTAAGGAGTGAAGGAACATGAGAAAAAAATCAGGAGCATGTTTAAAAAAGGGTCTCGCGGCGATATTAACAGCAGCCGTTACGGTGCTTGCAGTCCCCGGAGGAACTGTTCAGACGGTTCTTGCTGAGGGGGAATACGGGTATCTGGAAGAAACTGAAAACGCGCCGGATGTGGCGGGACTTTCCTGCATCGGCGAGATGAAGCTGGATTATGCGGAGTGTTTTCATATTTACTATTATGAAAATGATTATACCCTGATCGATGTGACAGAGAGCGGGAAGTTCCTGCTTGTTCCTGAAGGAAGTGAGACTCCGGAAGGACTTTCGGAAGATATCACGGTACTTCCGCAGCCCCTTGATAAAATCTATCTGCAGGCCACTTCTGCCATGGCCCTGTTCCGCGCTCTGGACGGTCTGGATCATGTACGGATGACAGGCACCAATGCAAATGGCTGGTATATTGAAGAAGCAAAGGAAGCTATTGAAAATGGCGACATGCTTTTTGCCGGAAAATACAGTGAACCGGATTATGAAATGCTTGTGGATGAAGGGTGTGATCTTGCACTGGAATCTACCATGCTTCTCCATTCCCCGAAGGTACAGGAAATGATCGGAATGCTGGATATTCCTGTTTTTATCGAACGTGCCAGCTATGAAACAGGAACTCTGGGAAGAACCGAATGGATCAAAGTATACGGCGCCATGCTGGATAAAGAACAGGAAGCCTGCGACTTTTTCGAGGAACAGAAAAAGATCATTGATGACCTGCAGGGATTTGAAAATACGGGAAAGACCATCGCCTTCTTTTATCTGAATTCAGAAGGAACGGTGGTTGTAAGAAAGACCAATGATTATGTGGTGAATATGATCGACATCGCAGGCGGCAAATATGTTTTTGATGATCTGAGTGACCAGGAAACGACAGCATCTTCTGTCTCCCTTTCTCTGGAGGAATTTTATGCGGCTGCCAGAGATGCAGATTTTCTAGTATATAATGCAACGATCGCAGATCCCATCAGCAGTGTGGAAGAGCTGCTGGCACGGAGTGAATTGTTTGCGGATTTCAAAGCTGTAAAAGAAGGAAATGTATGGACCACGGATAAATCGCTGTTTCAGGCAACGGATATTGCAGGAGAGCTGATCTCAGACTTCCACCGTCTGGTCACCGGAGAAAATCAGGATCTTATGACATTCCTGATCAAAGTAAATTAATGCAGGAGGAATTATGAAAAATCAGAATATTACTGCCGCACAGAACGATTTTCATAAGGCCAATCTGAAAAGAAATATAAGGTATATGATTGTATTTCTGGTGTTTGCTGCAGCTTTTGTATGGATTACCGTGTGGAACATTAATTCAGGCAATGTGGATATTTCCATGAAGGAAATCTTAAGGATCATCTTTTTTCGCGAAGGAGAGGAGATGAATTACAATATTATCTGGAAGATCCGTCTGCCGCGTATCCTTATGGCAGCGATCCTGGGGGGCGCACTTTCTTTATCGGGATTTCTGCTTCAGACCTTTTTTGAAAATCCCATTGCAGGCCCTTTTGTGCTGGGAATTTCCTCCGGCGCAAAAATGGTGGTGGCTCTTGCCATGATCTATTTTATTGAAAAGTACCATGTGGTATCTTCCTATACGCTGATCATTGCAGCGTTTGTGGGTTCTATGATCTCTCTGGGATTCATTCTTTTGTTTTCCCGAAGGATTTCCCATATGGCTACGCTGCTTGTAGGCGGCATTATGATCGGTTATATCTGTTCGGCGATAACAGATTTTATTGTGAATTTTGCGGAGGATTCGGATATTGTCAATCTCCACGGCTGGTCACAGGGAAGCTTTTCCGGTATGAGCTGGAGCAATGTACAGGTTTCTGTGATCGTTATAGGGATCACTTTTGTTCTGACCTTTCTGCTTTCCAAGCCTATCGGGGCTTTTCAGCTGGGGGAAGCGTATGCACAGAGCATGGGAGTGAATATCCGCTTTTTCCGTGTGACAATACTTGTTTTATCCAGCATTTTATCTGCAACGGTAACTGCCTTTGCAGGACCGATTTCCTTTGTGGGAATTGCTGTTCCGTTTCTGGTAAAAAAAGCACTGAATACGGCAAAGCCGCTGGTTGTAATTCCGGCTACCTTCCTGGGAGGCGCGGTTTTCTGCATGTTCTGTGATCTGATCGCACGGCTTGCCTTTGCTCCTACAGAATTGAATATCAGCACGGTAACTTCTATTTTCGGTGCTCCGATCGTAATCTTTATGATGTTGAAAAAGAAAGGCAGATAAGATGGCGGAATACTATTTACAAACAGAAAATATGGCAGTCGGCTATGACCGCAAAACTTTGATTCATGATATCTGCATCCGGATAAAAAAGGGAGAGATCGTTACTCTGATCGGCCCCAACGGATCCGGAAAATCCACGATTCTCAAAAGCATTACCCGGCAGCTGAAGCTGATCGGGGGGAAGGTGATTCTGGATGCCGATGATCTGCACGGATACTCTTACAGGAAATTATCTACCAAAATGGCGGTGGTTCTTACCGAACGTATGAAACCGGAAATGATGACCTGCCATGATATTGTTGCAACAGGACGTTATCCCTACACAGGAAAGCTGGGAATCCTGTCGAGAGAGGACGAAAAAAAAGTTGAAGAAGCTCTGGCAGCAGTACATGCACTGGAGCTTGGAAATCGTGATTTTCGTGCGATCAGTGACGGACAGAGACAGAGAGTGCTTCTTGCAAGAGCCATCTGTCAGGAACCGGATATTATCATTCTGGATGAACCTACCTCTTTTCTTGACATTCGCCATAAGCTGGAACTGCTGTCGATTCTTCGGAATATGGCAAAGGAAAAACAGATCACGGTGGTGATGTCTCTTCATGAGATCGATCTTGCCCAGAAAATTTCTGATAAAATCATCTGTGTAAAAGGAGAAATCATTTCTTATTGTGGGGAGCCGGAAAAAATTTTTCAGGGGGATATTATCCGGGATCTTTATCAGATCGATAAAGGATATTTTGATCCGTGTTTTGGCAGCATTGAACTTCCGAAACCGGAGGGAGATCCGGAGGTGTTTGTTCTGTCCGCCTGCGGATCCGGAATTCCTGTTTTCCGGAAACTGCAAAAAGAAAATAAACCGTTTGCGGCAGGAATTCTTTATAAAAATGATATTGACTATCAGGTGGCACGTGTCCTTGCTTCGGAAGTGGTGACAGAAGAACCTTTCCGGGAAATCGGCGACAGGGCACTGGAAAGAGCACGGACTCTTATGAGGCAGGCAAAGGTTGTGATTAATGCCGGAGTAACCATCGGCGCCTGTAATCAGAGAATGGAAGTGCTGCTTGCAGAAGCGGAGGAAATGAAACATTACGTAGTATATAAATGAAAAGCGTAATTACGGGCAGCGGAGGTTCGTGTTACATAGAAAATGAAGAGAGAAGGGAGAAACTATGAAAAAGAACATAGTACAAGCAAGAAGAAAGCTGTTTGCGGTGCTGCTTTCTGTATCGATGATCATGACTTCATTCACCCCTGTATTTGCAGAGGAGAACAGTGGTGAAAAAACTGTTCCGGCAGCAGAAGCGGAAGTGTCGCCGGCGGCAGAAAAAAAAGAAGCGCCTGCGGCAGACGCCTCGTCGGAAACGAAAACAACAGTCACTCCATCCGCTGAGCCGGAAAAAACAACGGCAGAGGATGATGGAAAAGATACACCGGCTCCGACACCGGAAGGAACAGAGGAGACTCCGGAAGATCCATCGGATTCGGAAGGAACAGAGCAGGTACCGGAGGGTACACCGGATTCGGAAGGAACGGAGCAGACCCCGGAAAGCACACCGGTTCCAACTCCCGGGGAAACAGGGGAAACGGAAGCGGCAGATCAGGAAACAACAGGAGAACTTCCGGACTCTGAAACGAAGAACACCGAGACACAGAAAAATACGGCAGACCTGCTTCAGACTTCACCGGAAGAGACGCCGACACCGGAGGATACTCCGAGCCCGGAGGCTGCTCCCATCAGCGGAAGTGCAGGTGTGAAGGTTGTGTATGAGGCGGACGGAAACGTGTTCCCGATGTTTCTGGTTACAGGCTCCACGGTATCCGTTACGGGAAGCGGAATTGCCATTTCGCTGTCCAGCAGCAAGGCGACCTATAATAAGATTCAGGTTGAGGGAGCAGGAATTGTAGAAGGTGTATTAAACACCGGCGGTACCTACAATTTCTCCTTTGTGGTACCTGTCAGTGCATCCGGACAGAGCCTGACCTTTGTACCATACAAAACCTCCAATGGAGAAGCTTATACTTCCAAAGCACTGAAAATAGTGATTCCGGCGGTTGTAGTATCCACACCGGAGCCGGAAGCCACCCCGACTCCAACCCCGGAGGAAACCCCTGCACCGACGCCGGAAGCCACCCCGACTCCGGAGGTGACACCAACCCCGGAAGTGACTCCGATACCGGAAGGACCATCGATCACACCGTCGGAAG
>CAMBYR010000154.1 GCA_945872375.1 uncultured Blautia sp.
GTATTATGCCCATATTGAAATGAAAGTTGTTCGCTTTTGGCACAAGTCATCTGATGTTTCCATGATCCTATGGCACGCAAATCATTTTGAAGAATCTCTCTCCTGAAGGATCTTCATAATGGTCTGACGGTTATAAGTCAGATGCATGATCATGGCACACCTGGCCCCTACCGAGTCTCTCTGCATGATGGCGCTGGTAATCGCTCTGTGACTGCTGATGGTTTCCTCTCTCAGCAGCCGGTGGGTCACATTGGCAAAGGTAAGAACAGCTGTATGAATGACAGGAAGCAGGATTTCCACCACCTGATTTTTACTGCACCTTGCAATATAAGTATGAAATTCAATATCCTTCTGGATATGATTATGCCCCCCCAGATACAGCTCCTCCGTTTCATCACACAGCTTTTTCAGATGAATCAGGTCTTCCTCTGAGGCATTTTTACATGCCAATGCAGCAATTTCCGGCTCAATCATCAGCCGGACCTCAAAAAGCTCCAGGGCAAGTTCATATTTGTCCTCAATTTTTCCAAATCCCAGAGGATCATTTTCCAGCGGATTTGTATTGATCACATATGTACCCGAGCCTCTTCGAACTTCCAGAATTCCCCTGGATACCAGCCCTTTTACAGCTTCCCTTATGGTACTCCTGCCAACGCCGAATTTTTCCGCCAGTTCAAATTCATTAGGAATTTTCTCTCCCGTTTTGATCGGCTCCTGAAGGATATACTTCATCAGTTCATCTTCTGTCTGAGCTCCTAACGATTTTTTATTTATTTTATCGTAATGATACATTTCTTTCTCCATTCCGGTGTCATCATTTCGTGTCTGTTTTCAGCTCTGAAAAAATATTCTGCCCACGAGACCTTTTTCTTTTTATTTTATCCTCCGGAAAAAGATTCGTCAATCCCGCCGACAGATATGGGGGGGGAAATTGCGGCTGCCAAAAGTTATTGAGAACGAAGCGAACAGCAGCTGCCAAAATTGCATTTTCGGGTCAGGTATTGTACAATGAGCCTGTACACACATTCCGAATCCGGAACGCAGCACGCCGGATCCTTTCGTACTCATTTCAAAATCGGAGGAATTCTTATGAACTGTTTCAGCGAAAAAATATATTTAACCATGACGCCTCCCACCGAGGATGACGCCAAAAGCGACAAATACAGGCTCCTTCAGGCCCTGCGCGAAGCCGGATACGACCGTGTTTCGCTTCCGCTTCACGTTCTTCAGACTCTCTATCCCATGTGCCGTGACTGCGAATATAAGCTTACCGCCACACTGGTATACCGGGAAGAAGACTGGGTCGTGGAAGCTCTGGAGCCCGGCGATACGAGAAAGCATCATTACGGTCTTGCCGCAGACTACGGTTCCACCACCATCCTTCTGCAGCTTCTGGATCTGAATACCGGAAAGATTCTTTCAGAGGCCCGGGAAACCAACCGTCAGAGAACCTACGGCACCGATATTCTCACAAGGATTATTTATACCATTGAAAAACCGGAACACATGGAGGAGCTTCAGAAGGCCACCTGTGAAACCTTTCAGCTTCTTCTGGAAAAGCTCACAAAAGAAACAGGAATTCATGCAAAAGAATGTCCTGTTATGATCATTTCCGGCAATACCACTATGATGCATTTTCTATTGAAGCTCAATGCCTGGACTGTTTTTTCCTCACCGTTTGCTCCTGTTACGGCGGAACCCGGATGGGTCTGGGGCAGGGAGCTGGGTATGGATTTTTCCGGCATGATTTATATGATGCCATCTGCTTCCAATTATGTGGGAGGAGACATCATCAGCGGACTTCTGACCATGGATTTCTGGAAAAAAGAAGAAGTAAGCCTGTTCTTTGATATCGGAACAAACGGAGAACTTGTCATCGGAAATAAAGAATGGCTTCTGGCAGGCGCAGGTGCTGCAGGCCCTGCTCTGGAAGGCTATATCAGCCGTTTCGGCATGCAGGCAGGTGACGGTGCCATTGATTCTGTATCCATTCACGGCAAACAGCTCTCCTATACCACGATCAACCACAAAAAGCCAGTGGGAATCTGCGGCTCCGGAATCATTGATCTGCTGGCGCAGATGCTGCTGAACGGATGGATCAACATCGCCGGTGAATTAAACCCGGACGCTTCCCCTTCCATCATTTATCTGGAGGAAGAAGAACAGTACGCAGCTGTATACGCTACTGCCGAAGAATCCGGAATCGGCCAGCCCCTGTACTTTTCTCAGACAGATATTACACAGTACCTGGATACAAAGGCTGCCGCAGCCACCATGGTGGACTGTCTGCTGGAATCCGCCGGTTTTTCTGCCGAAGAACTGGAACACTGCTATCTGTCCGGTGCTTTCAGCGCCCATTCCGATCTGGAATCCGCCATCACCATCGGGATGTTCCCGGATCTTCCCAGAGAAAAGTATATCTGTATTCCCAATTCCTCCCTGGAGGGCGCACGCACCCTTCTTCTGGACCGCAGCAGAATGCAGGATATACACGAGCTGATCGAGCGCATGTACTGCGTACAGTTTGCTTCCATCCCGGATTTTCTGGTTCGGATGCAGGCAGCAAAATTTGTTCCTCATACAGATATGAGCCGCTATCCCAGCGTTGCGGAAAAATTAAAGACAAAACTCTGAAGCTAAACGGACATGTCTGCTTGCGCAGACATCACTATAAAGAAAAGTCCCCTTTTTCAAACGTACCTTACGCCTGAAAAAGAGGACTTTTCTTTCAGATGTCAGATATTTCCACCTGTTCCATCAGTTTTCTGACAAGTTCCATAGAAGGTGGTTTTGTTCCCACAGTCGTCACAGCTCCGGCACCTGCTGCCATACAAAGTCGAATGGTCTCTTCTGTTTCCATACCCTTATCGCGGGCAAACGCCAGTGCAGCAACCATGGCATCTCCTGCCCCGACCGTAGAATGAGCCTTTACAGAAAGCGCAGGACATTTCACCTGCCTGCCCGGAAAGACCAGAAGCGCACCATCCTTTCCCATGGAAACCGCTGCCGCTTCCATTCCCCGATCCAGAAGCCGCCGGGCAAATTTTAAAAGCTCTTTTTCCGAAGCCTCTCTCTGAAATCCTGCATATTCTTCCAGCTCCACCCGATTCGGCTTGATCATATCCGGTCCGGCTTCCAGACCATAACGAAACAGTTCTCCATCTGCGTCCAGCAGGACTTTTCCACCTTTTTTCTTTACAAGACGGATCATATCCCCATAAATATGCTTATCTACGCCCACAGGAACACTTCCGGCAAGCACAAAAAGCGTTTCCGGCCCGGACAGCCTGTCCAGTTTTTCCAAAAGTTCCAAAAGCTTCGCATCCGCGATCACCGGTCCCGGTTCATTCAGTTCCGTAACCGCCCCATTTTTTTCAAAAACCTTTGTGTTGGTTCTGGTCTCCCCGTCCACCCACACAAAGTCACAGGAAATCTTCTGGTTTTTCAATACATTTTCAATGGTTTTTCCGGTATTTCCTCCCAGAAACCCTGTCGCAACACTGCTGCCGCCAAACTTCTGAATGGTTTTTGATACGTTAATTCCCTTTCCTCCTGCGTCATACTCCACCTTTCTGATACGATTCAGACCTCCCGGCAGGAGCCGTTCAATTTCTACCGTTTTATCAACCGCAGGATTCATTGTTACCGTAACGATCACAACAAAACACCTCTTTCATGATTAAAGTTTCGTTTGGCAGACATGTTCTCTATCTTACTTTACATATCCTGTGACGCTGAATGCACCGGAGCCGCCATGAGAGGTAATGACTCCCCCTGCATGAATCCAGCTTACTTTTTTAAATCCCTGCTCATAAGCGCATTTTTCCGCCAATTCCATCAGCTCCTGCGAAAATCCCGGCGTACAGCCAAGCCATACTTCCTCCCGGTCAAGCTGATTTGTCTCCGTATATTCTGCGATCAGTTTCGGAATCACGCGGGAAAGCTTTCCCCGGTATTTCTTCGTTGCCTTCAGATAACCGTCAAGAACCTCAATGCAGGGATGGATATTCAGGATATTTCCGCAAAGCGCCGTTGCATTGCTGACGCGGCCGCCTGCCCGCAGATAATCCAGATTGCTTGGAATAAAGCACATACGCGTACTTTCCGCTGCTTCCCTGGCTGCATTTGCCGCCTCCTCAATGGTCCACTCCGGATGTTCCCGGATCTGTCTTGCAGCCTTGATCACTGCTGCACACTGTCCCATGGATACATGTTTTGTATCAATGGCTGTTATATTATCCCGGCCTTCTGCTGCCAGCGCCGCACTCTGAAAAGAACAGGTGGTTACAGAAGAATATGCCAGATACAGGATCTGTGCATCGGGATCTTCTTCATGAATCTCATCAAAAATTTTTATAAAATCTTCCGGATTGCTTCCGGAGGTTTTGGGTGCCTTCCCCGTTTTCTCATAGTATTCACATACTTCTTCCGGAGGAAAGGAACCGTCATCTTTTGTAATATTGCCAAAGGATACATGCATCGGCACCAGCCGGATCCCATATTCTTCTGCAAGTTCCGGCGAAATGTCTGAACCTGTTTCCGCTAAAATAATAATTTTCTGCATAGTTTTGCTCCAGTTTTCCTGTTAGTAATGCGTATCAGAATTATTATAATATTTCAGCGTTTCCTCTTCGTGAATTTATATACCGATATAGTTTACCTTGAGTTTACTTTGTCTGCCCCATATCCGGCGTCCGAAAACGCAGATTCCGAAGCAGACTTTTTTCAGCAGCCTTTTCCGATACAGAATTGGCTCTTGGGGAATCCAGCGGTAAAATAACTTTAAATATGCTTCCTTCCGATACTTTGCTTTCCACAGAAATAGTCCCCCTGCAAAGCTCCGTTATTCTCTGCGCAATGGACAGCCCAAGGCCCAGGCCCTGTCTGCTGTGGGAAGAATCTCCCTGATAATACGGGTCAAAAAGATGTTCCAGGGTCTTTTCACTGATGCCCTCGCCGGTATCTGAAACGATTACAGAGACATGATCGCCCTCCTTCTGAACACTTACGGTGATCTCACCTCCAACCGGCGTATATTTCACAGCATTTCCAAGAATATTCAGCCACAGGTGCTGCATCAGTTCCTTGTTTCCCAGATATTTCACCGAAGAAAATTCTCCATTAAAATCAATTTTTTTATCCATCCAGCTCTTTGAAAGAATGATGGAACACTGGCGGATCTGTTCGCTGAGATCATACTCCTCCAGATCTGTGATGATCTGCTGGGAGGATAGCTTGGAAAGGAGAATGGTATTGCCTGCCAGCTTTGTAAGGCGTTCCGATTCTTCTGATATAATTTCCAGATATTTGCGC
>CAMBYR010000155.1 GCA_945872375.1 uncultured Blautia sp.
GTGAAAATGAAACAAAGGCACTTATCCGGATCTTTCAGGAATACCGGAGCCTGGGTCTTTTATCCTTCTGTTATACGGGAAAGAAAATCTATTATTATCGTCATCCTCAGGCATTTTCCTGTAATCAGAAAAGTATTCGGATGGCAAGACACCTGCAGAAGAATACCTGTTACAGTCTGGGAAAAATACACTGTGATTCTTCCGCATCAAAGGATCATCCTTTCATGGAAAAGGGCAGTCCTGAGCAGTATTATATGGAGATCACAAAGCGGCCGGCATTTCTGATTGAAGCGCCCTGTCCGAGGGAGGATTCCATCCCCTGTTTTCAGCAGGATCAGGAATACCGGGAGCTCAGAAAAATTCCGCTGGAATATCTTTTGTCATGGAAAAGGGAAAGACTTTGACAGAAAAACAAATATCCTGTATGATAAAAACGTTACCGATGTCTTCTGGTCTTCGGAGCGAAAGACAGGAGGAGTGATACAAAATTTTGAAAATCAAGAGGAATGAATGATATGAGTCATAATTGCAAAGATACAGAAGAAACAGTGGTGCGCTCGGAACAGGAGGAATCTCTTCGCCAGCGCTCCTTTATAGCCATGAATCAGCAGCTTCTTCAGGCAAAGGTGCAGAGCGGAGGCAGGACTCCCCGCTATTGTCTGAAGACCTTTGGCTGTCAGATGAACGAAAAACAGTCGGAAGTCGTTGCCGGAATCATGGATGAAATCGGATATATCCGTACAGACAAAGAAGAAGCGGATATTGTGATTTACAATACCTGTACTGTCCGGGAAAATGCCAATCTGAAAGTATATGGCCGTCTGGGATATCTGCACAATCTGAAAAAGCAGAACCCGTCTATGAAGATCATCCTGTTTGGCTGTATGATGCAGGAAAAGCAGGTGGTAGAAAAGATCCGGAAAGACTACAAATTTGTGGATCTGGTATTTGGAACCCACAATATCTTTACTTTTGCGGAGCTGTTTTATCAGATGCAGCAGGCAGATACCCAGATGATCGAAATCTGGGACGGTACCGACCAGGTGGTGGAGGATCTGCCTTCAGAAAGAAATTATTCTTTTAAATCCGGTGTAAATGTCATGTTCGGCTGCAACAACTTCTGCAGCTATTGCATCGTTCCCTATGTTCGCGGAAGAGAAAGAAGCCGGAAGCCGGAGGCTATCATCAACGAAATCAAAAAGCTGGTGGCTGACGGTGTGGTGGAAGTCATGCTTCTTGGTCAGAACGTGAATTCCTATGGAAAAACTCTGGAAAACCCGGTGACCTTTGCGGAGCTTCTGACGATGGTAGAAAAGATCGATGGACTGAAACGGATCCGGTTTATGACCTCGCATCCCAAGGATCTTTCTGACGAGCTGATTCAGGTTATGGCACAGAGCAAAAAAATCTGTCACCATCTCCACCTTCCGCTCCAGTCCGGAAGCAGCCGTGTATTGAAAGAAATGAATCGTCGGTATGATAAAGAAAAATATCTGGAGCTGGTGAAAAAGATCCGTCAGGCAATTCCTGATATCTCCCTGACTACGGATCTGATCGTTGGTTTTCCGGGAGAAACAGAAGAGGATTTCCTGGAAACGCTGGATGTGGTGAGGCAGGCAGATTATGATACCGCCTTTACCTTTATTTATTCCAGAAGAAGCGGCACACCTGCTGCTGCCAAAGAAGACCAGATTCCGGAGGATGTGGTAAAAGATCGTTTTGACCGGCTTCTGGCTCTGGTTCAGGAAAAAGGCCGCCAGGTATCTTCACGCTTTACCGGAACTGTTCAGGAGGTCCTTGTGGAAGAAGAGAGCAAGGAAAAGGGAATCTTTACAGGGCGCACTCAGTATAATCTTCTGGTTCATTTTCCGGGAAATGAAGAGATGCTTGGAACCTTTGTAAACGTAAAACTGGAAACCTGCAAAGGATTTTACTATCTTGGAACGCTGGCAGAATAAGGCTTAATGAAATACAGCGGTACCCTGAGAGAAAGGGCACCGCTGTTGTTTTTTATACACTTAATTTTCGTTCCATGATCCAGCAGGTAAGAAGGCTGAACAGGATCGCCACGACCAGATAAAAAGCTCCGTGTGCTGCCATGGATGCAGAGAGGCTGTTCATCTCCGGAACAATTCTGGTGTCCAGAAAGCTTACAGCCCAGCATAAAAACAGAAAGATTACAAAGCTTAAGATACCGCCAAGCTTTTTGCCTGCCAAAACGGTGGCAGCAAGAACCACGGCCAGATATCCGATGATGATCGTCAGAAACCATTCCATCAGGCCGGCACCTGCGGCAGAGGCGATATCGGCCGCGGAGGGAAGCTGTTCGAAGATGCTTTCCAGAAACATTTTCACGTTTTCCCAGAACATCTTCAGTCCGTCAATCTTTATCATGAGGAAAGAGAGATCGACAGCCGCCATCGCTCCGAAAAAGACCCCTGCCACAGAGAGGGAGATCAGATTCGAGAGTACCTTGGCTCCCATGATCTGGTAGCTGTTTCTTGGCATCATAAACAGCATATAGCTCTGTCTTGTGTTCAGGTCCCTGGATAAGATCAGAATGCTTTCAATTCCAATATAAAAGATTCCAAACAGGGCATCGAGGACCAGAATAATCATTCCGGCGGCCAGAACCTTTTCCAGTTCCATACTTACCCCCAGCAGAAAAAGGATTTCTCCGATCAGTGCTGCAGCCAGAATGATCAGCCTTGAAAGACGCATTTTCCGAAATTCATATTTCATCAGTTTTCCCATGCTGTATTTCCCCCCTGTCCGTAGATTTCTCTGTACAGATCCACAACGGTTTTTCCCTGTTCTCTGGAAAGCTGTTCCACATGACAGATCTTTACAAGATGACTGTCTTTGATGAAAAAGGCCGTATCAATGATCGTTTCCAGCTCATTCACCAGATGACTGGAGAGAACAATGGCGGTATCCAAAGAAGCCGCTTCCTTTACTGCAGCCATAATCTGATCCCTCGCCAGGAGGTCAATGCCGTTTAGCGGCTCGTCCAGAAGATAGATCCGTGCTTTTCGGGACATGGTAACTGCGACCTTTAATTTTGCCATCATACCGGAGGACATGGTCTTTGGCTTCTGACGGCAGTCAAGCTGCATTCGTTCCAGATAAAATTCGTATTTCTCCATGGAAAAATCATCAAAAAAATCCCTGTAATATTTTCCGATATCTCTGGCAGTCATCCAGGAATAAAAATATGGTTCTGTGGACATATAGGCAATATCTCTTCGGCTCTTTGGTCCTACAGGATCTCCCTGATAATAGCATCCGCCGGAGTTTGGTTTCACCAGTCCTACGGCCATCTTCATAAGTGTGGTCTTTCCGCTGCCGTTTGGTCCAAGCATGGCATAAGTCCTTCCCGGTTCAATGGAAAGGGAAACAGAATCCACAGCCGTTTTGCTGCCGTATTTCTTGGTAATTTCTCGGAATTCAAGCATGAAAGATTTCCTCTCCTTTCAGTATCACATGTTGAAAATGATAGTATACCATATGAGAGAATATGTCAATCATCAGTTCCTGTCTTTGTTTTTTCCTGTTATTTGTTGTTGCTGTTCATTCCGTTCAGTAACTTTTTTGCTCATAACTGTGAAGACACTGAACAGTTACCCTTGTCTTATATCGGAAAATCCGCTATACTGTAGAAAGAAGAGAAAACAGGAGGAATCCTGCTCAATGGAGGAATAAAGATGTCAGAAGCAAGTGAATTAATGAGACGGGAAGCAAAGAAAAATGATGATGAAAGAGATGCGCTCCTTACGACGCCGGAAGATGTGGCGCGCTGGGATAACATCGTATACGGGCATATCGACAAAAAGATCCAGGTGCTGGATGTTTACCGTCCGAAACAGGCAGAAGACGAGGATCTGCCCGTTATTATCAGTGTACACGGCGGAGGATGGGTCTACGGAGACAAAGAACGCTATCAGTATTACTGTATGAGTCTTGCCCAGAGAGGATTTGCAGTTGTAAATTATACATACCGGCTTGCACCGGAGCATAAATTCCCTGCACCTCTTGAAGATCTGAATCTTGTCTGCAAATGGGTCATGAAGCGTGCAAACAGATATCATTTTGACACAGAGCGCATTTTTGCCGTAGGAGATTCCGCAGGAGGTCATCTTCTCGGACTTTATGCAGGCATCTGTACCAACCCGGAATATGCGAAAAAATATGATTTCCAGGTACCGGAGGGCTTTGCACTGACAGCAGTGGCATTAAACTGCGGAGTATACGATGTTCAGAAGGAAAATCCGGAACTCAGCATGACACCTATGCTGATGCAGGATTTGATGCCGAATGGAGGCACACCGGAAGAGCTGGCGTTTATCAACGTGCTTGATACCATTACGGATGTATATCCGCCTACCTTCTGTATGACGTCAGTGGCGGATTTCCTGAAAGACCAGGCACCGGGACTTGTACAGAAGCTTACCGAATGCAGGGTGCCGTTCGTATATCGGATGTTCGGAGACAAAATCAATCAGTTGGGCCATGTTTTCCATTGCGATATCAAAACAGTGGATGCAGCTCAGTGCAATGATGCGGAATGTGATTTCTTCCGGGAATTTTGCTTCTGAAATAATGATTTACAATAATAGAATTATGTAAACTATGCATCGCAGATTGAAAGGTCGTTCACAGCAGTCCAAAGCTTTGAACGGCTTTTCCTTCTGAACGAATGGAGCAAAAAGAAGGGAAGGATGATGAATGGTCAGACTGGAATTTTCCATTGAAGATAACGGGCCAATGCTGGAGGTGGGAAAGGAATACGAAATTACAGAATACCTTTCCGCCAATTATTTTTATATGATCGAAAATGCGTGGGGGATGAGTGCACCGGTTCCTCTTTCCAAACGGTTAAAATCCCGAAGAGGAAAAGTGGTTGAAAAAAAGAAAACAGCCAGACAAAACGTTGCTGTGCTGGAATTTGATGAATAAGCCCGGAGCTGCTGTTTTTTCAGAAGAACGTTTCTGTTTTGACAGCAGCCCCGGGGTTTTTATTTATACAAAGGGAAATACCTCTCCATCATCAGGAACAAAAAGATTTCCATGATAAAATTCTTTTCCCTCTGCAGTGTATTTTTCTTTTCTGTGGGTCAGATCCTTATCTTCCGTGTGCCAGAGAACCAGATTCGGGATGTTCAGCCCTTCTGCAAGCCTGCAGGCATCCATCACGGTACTGTGATGCTTTTCATAGGGCTTGAAAATGTCACGCTGGTCATACAGACAGAAGGCTTCATGAAGCAGCCAGTCGGCACCCTGTACATAGGGCAGGAGTG
>CAMBYR010000156.1 GCA_945872375.1 uncultured Blautia sp.
ACGGTGGTGTGAGAGGACGGCTAATCAACTAATGGTTAGCCTCCTACTCGATTGTAATAATGTTTTGGGAGGTACATATGCTGACAAAAAGAATAAATATCTGGAAACAGGATGAATACACTTATCCGCTTGCCATGGGATTCCAGCCAAATCTGGTAACCTATTTACATGAAGATGAAGCAGTCAGACCTGCAATGATCGTTGTGCCGGGAGGGGGATACTGTGTGGTTTCTCCTACGGAAGGGGAGATCGTTGCAAAGAAATTTTACGAGATGGGATATCAGGCCTTTGTGCAGACTTACACCACCAATATGCTTATGGAAGCACCACTTGGAAAACAGCCGATGCGTGACCTTTCCCGTGGAATCCGGTATGTGCGGAAGCATGCGGAAGAATTTCGGGTTCGTCCGGATCAGCTTGTGATCTGCGGCTTTTCAGCGGGGGGACACTTATGTGGAAGCGTTTGCGTGCATTATGAGGATGTGACGGAGTCCAATCCGGAATATGATGGAATTTCCAACCGTCCGGATGCAGCCATTCTTTCCTATCCGGTGATCACATCCGGAGAGTATGCGCACAAAGATTCCTTCAAAGCTCTTCTGGGAATGAGGGTGGAAGAACAGACGGGGGAGACATTCTGCAGTGCGTCCCAGGAGGAGCAGGACTATATGTCTCTGGAGAAACAGGTGACGGCAAATACCCCGCCCTGCTTCCTGTGGCAGACAGCAGAGGATGAACTTGTTCCCGTGGAGAACAGTTATCTGTATGCAGAGGCCTGCAGAAGAGAAGGAGTTCCTTTTGCACATCATGTCTTTTCGCATGGTCAGCATGGCCTTTCTCTGGCAGATGAGACCTGGGCATCCTGTGCTTATGGGGAGCCTTATACAATGGAACAGAATCAGGCAATTGTGGAGGCGGTAAAGGAACGGGTAATCTTTATGTCCGAGGATGCCAGAAAAGCAATTCTGGAACAGGAGGAGAGCTGGAGAATTGCAGATTCCACCCGGAAAGATGTGAATGAGGAAGCGAGAATCTGGCCTGAGCTGGCTGTACAGTGGCTGAAAGGTGTATTATAAAAAATATTATAGAAATAGATATGATCCGGCAGAGAGTAAAATCTGCCGGATTTTTTTTGTTTCACAGGAAATTCCTTTGGAATTTACCTGTGAAACAAAAAGCCCTCCGGACAGCGGACATGTGATGCAGCATCCTTGCATGCGCCAGCACATGGATATAGTAAAATGTCTAACAAAATTCCATACTTTTTCCAATATCCGAAACAAAAATCCTATGGGCAAAATGCCTCCTGGCAAATACAATCTTAAAAAGAAATAAAACTACTGTAGAAGTAGGAAAAAGAAATGATTCAGGAGAGCACAAAATGTATGAAGCAATCGTCATTGGAAGCGGCCCGGCAGGCCTGAGTGCTGCAATCTATTTAAAGAGAGCGGGAAAACAGGTTTTGATCATTGAAGACCATAAAAAAAGAGAATCTCTGCCAGGCAGCGGCAATTGTAAGTGAAACGGCGGAATTTTCTGTTGTAAGAAAAAGCTTCCTTCTGGGTGCAGATGATTTTTTTGTGGAGTTTTCAGAACTGTATCCGGTACATGGGGAGGGGCTTGATGATATTCTGCTGTATATTCTAAACCGGCCGGAAGGGGATCTGAAGCCAAAGACCATTTCAGAGGAATTGTATATGAACCGGTCCTATCTCAGCACGGTTTTTGCTGCCCAGATTGGTGTGAATTTTGTGGATTATGTAAACATGGTGAAAATGAAACGGGCCGCCTTCCTTCTGAAGCATACAAAAATGAAAATCATTGACATTGCAGGAGTACTGGATTATAAGGATATGGGATATTTTTTAAAGAGATTTAAGGCGAAATATGGAGTTACGCCGTCTCAGTACCGTATTCCGGAAACTTATGAGTTTCAGATTTAGAAAAAGAAAGGCCACTCGTCTCAAAAAAGAAAAATCCCGCAGGATTCCGTTCGAGCGTTTCAAACGGAATCCTGCGGGTTCTTTATTATTTATTGATTACAACACCTTTCTGCAGCATAATGTTTGCATAGAGTGCTTTTTCTCCAGTGGAGATGATGCAGTAAGCAGTTTTTGCTTCGTCATAGAATGCAAAACGTTCAATATTTCCGACAGCCTTTTCGCCTCTTTCGTCATGTTTGGTGACGATTTCTTTGTAGGTGTCCCAGATCGGAGTCTCTACGTCATCTCCTGGCATTACTTCCATAAGATTTACCGGATGCTCCACATAGGTATCCAGCGGGAACAGCTGCAGGATCGCATCCAGAATTTCCGGAACGCCATGTCCGTCGCAGCGGATGGTAATGGCATTTTTGCCCATGGATTCAACAGGGAAATTTCCGTCTGCAATAACAAGACGATCGCTGTGACCCATTTCACATAAAACCTTTAATAATTCAGGGGATAAAATTTCAGGAATTCCTTTTAACATAATGATTCTCCTTTCAGATGCTTCTTAGTCCTGTTTCGAGGCATATAAAACCTCATTATTTTATAAAATACCCTGTTTTTTCGCGGAAAACAAGAGAAAATCTTCCGGTAAAAGATGAAATTTTTATGGTTGACAGATGCATCCTTATGATGTATGATGAACTCAAACAGAAACGTTTCGGTTTCTTGTTGCGGACTTCATGAGTATACATAAAATAGCAGTATAAAACACCGATAGGAACACCTAAAAAGACAGGAGGAAACAAACATGCCATTAGTTACATCAAAAGAAATGTTATTAAATGCACAGAAAGGCGGATATGCGGTAGGTGCATTCAATGCTGAGAATATGGAGATGGTGAAAGCCATTATTCAGGCAGCAGAAGAACTGAAAGCTCCCGTAATGATCCAGACCACGCCATCCACCGTAAAATACGGAACACTGGAGACTTACTCCGCCATTGTTGCAGCAGAAGCAGAAAAGGCATCTGTACCGGTATGTCTGCATCTGGATCACGGCAGCAGCTTTGAGCTTGCCATGCAGGCAATGAAAGCAGGATATACCTCTGTAATGATCGATGGCTCCAAGCTTGATTTTGAAGGAAACATCGAAGTCAGCAAAAAAGTGGCAGATGTTGCAGCGGCTCTGAATATTCCCTGTGAGGCAGAGCTTGGAAAAGTAGGCGGAAAAGAAGATGATCTGGAGGCAGAGGCAGATACCAATACAGATCCACAGGAAGCAAAGGAATTTGTAGAGCGTACCGGCGTTACTTCTCTGGCAGTAGCCATCGGAACAGCTCATGGCTTTTATGTAGGCACTCCTGTGCTGGATAAAGAGCGCTTAAGCGAGATCCGCGAAGTTGTGGATATTCCGCTTGTACTTCATGGAGCTTCCGGACTGACGGACGAGGATGTCAGCGACTGTGTGAAACGGGGAATCTGTAAAGTGAATTTTGCTACAGAGCTTCGTGCGGCATATTCCAAAGCAGTAAAAGAGCTTCTGGAAGAGAAACCGGATACCATCGACCCGAAAGCATATGGAAAAGCAGGAATTGCAGCAGTAAAAGAACTGGTAAAGGGAAGAATGAAAGTCTGCGGCTGCGACGGAAAAGCAGAATAAAGGCTGAAACAGGGAGGTGATTTTCATGGCAGCCACCATGAAGGATATTGCCAGACGGACAGGTCTGGGACTGGCAACCATTTCTTCTTATTTCAATGGCGGAAATGTTCGTGAAAAAAACCGGATCAAGATCGAGGAAGCCATCCAGGAGCTTCATTATGAAGTCAATGAAGTGGCCAGAGGTCTGAAGACCAATGCGACCAAGACCATTGGCGTGGTGATCCCGGAGCTGAATAATACATTCTGCTCAGAGATTATTACAGGTATGGAGGATATTCTGCGAAGCCGGGGATATGCCACGATCATCTGTGACTGCCGGACAGATCGCCAGCTGGAAAAAGAGGCGGTGGAGTTTCTGATCCGCAAGCGGGTGGATGGAATTATCAATATGCCGATGGATGCGTCGGGCGAGAATCTCAGGCCTTTTCTGAAAACCGGGCGGCCGGTGATCCTGATCGACCGTCATATTTCCAACCTGGATTGTGACTGTGTGCTGGTGGACAATAAAAAGGCTGCAAGACATGCGGTGGAGCTTCTGCTGGAAAACGGGCACAGAGAAATCGGAATCATTGTGGGACCGAAGGATATTTATACGACACAGGAGCGTCTGCAGGGATATTGCAAGGCCTATGAAAAGGCCGGGCTTCCGCTGAAAGAATCCCTGATCTGTTCCGGCGATTATACGATTCAGGGAGGCGTGCGTGCGCTGGAGGAGCTGGTACAGCGAAATCCGGAAATGACGGCGGTGTTCGTGACCAATTACGAGATGACCATGGGAGCGGTGATCGGAATCAACGAACTGGGAATCCGGATTCCGGATGATCTTTCGGTCATTGGCTTTGACAACCGTTCTTTTGCAAGAGCCTGCAGTCCAAGACTGACGATCGTGTCCCAGCCTACTCATGAAATTGCGCGGGAAGTGGCACAGATCATGCTTTCGCACCTGGACGGCAAACAGACGGAACACATTGTAGAAAAATTTGAGACAGACATGATTATCGGAAAATCTGTCAGAAAATTGGGGAATCAATAATGGAAAAACGATATTTGCTGGGAATTGATATCGGAACGAGCGCATGTAAAGTAGCTGTCTTTGACAGGGAAGGTCATGTGGCAGCATCTGCGTCAGGAGATTATCCGGTATATTATCCCAAAGAAGGCTGGGCGGAGCAGAATCCGGAAGAATGGTGGATCGCAGTCTGCTCTGCAATTCGGGAAATGCTTCAGAAGGGCCATATCATGCCGGAAGAAATTGCCGGTGTGGGAATCGACGGCCAGAGCTGGTCAGCCATAGCTCTGGACAAAGAGGGATGTGTCCTTGCCAATACACCGATCTGGATGGATACCAGAGCCCAGTCCATCTGTGACAGGCTCAATGAAAAGATCGGAAAAGAGGAGATCTTCCAGCTTGCCGGAAATTCTCTTCAGCCATCTTATACGACGGCAAAAATCCTCTGGTATCAGGAGCATATGCCGGAGGTTTATGAAAAAACGGACAAGATTCTTCAGTCCAACAGCTTTATTGCCTACCGCCTGACCGGAGTCATGACACAGGATGTTTCTCAGGGATACGGGCTTCACTGCTTTGATATGAGAAGAGGCTGCTGGGATGAAG
>CAMBYR010000157.1 GCA_945872375.1 uncultured Blautia sp.
CCAGATGCTGCTGAACAGGATCAAACATATCCGGAGAGCGGGAGAACGAAAAACAAGAGAGATCGGGCGCGCCAACCCGTCGGGAGAGAATGAGATTACATATTCCGAAAGAAATCTGGAGGCAGACGTGACGAATGTGATTCATGAGATCGGAGTACCGGCGCACATCAAAGGGTATCAGTATCTCAGAGACGCGATCATACTTTCGGTGAATGATATGGAAATGCTGAATTCCATTACAAAAATTCTGTATCCGACGATTGCCAAAAAGCACCAGACGACACCAAGCAGAGTGGAACGGGCGATCCGTCATGCCATTGAAGTTGCCTGGAGCAGAGGCAAAATGGATACAATTGATGAGCTGTTCGGCTATACGGTCAGCACCGGAAAAGGGAAGCCCACAAACTCTGAGTTTATTGCACTAATCGCAGACAAGATACGTCTGGAATACAAAAATGGTTGCTGTTCACTCCGTTCTCAGTAACGCGGGATATTACCTGTGAACAGATAACCAAAAATCACTCTTTCCAATAGGGAAAATATGCGCTATAATAAAATATATGACAGTCGAGAAAAAGGCTGAAGCAGAGTGTGGTCACCAAGGAGGGGTATTTACGGATGAAGAAAATTTTGTTTGCAACATCGGAAGCTGTGCCATTTATTAAGACCGGAGGACTGGCAGACGTAGCAGGTGCACTGCCAAAATGTTTTGATAAACGGTATTTTGATATTCGTGTTATTTTGCCAAAATATGCATGCATGAAGCAGGAATTGAAAAACCGTATGGAATATGTTACACATTTCTATATGGATCTTGGATACAAGAACTGCTATGTGGGAATCCTTCAGATGGAATATGATGGTATCAAATTCTATTTCATTGATAACGAATATTATTTCAGCGGTCCGAAACCATATGACAGTGCACCGTGGGATCTGGAAAAATTTGCGTTTTTCTCAAAAGCGGTGCTTTCCGTACTGCCTGTCATTGATTTCCGTCCCGACATCATTCACTGTCATGACTGGCAGACAGGTCTTGTACCGGTATATCTGCATGATTCTTTCCAGCAGAATCAGTTCTTCTGGGGAATCAAGACGATCATGACGATTCACAACCTGAAATTCCAGGGAGTGTATGATGTAAAAACGGTTAAGGATATTACGGGATTGTCTGACTATTATTTTGCACCGGACAAGCTGGAAGCATACCGGGATGCGAACTTCCTGAAGGGAGGCATTGTCTTTGCGGATGCGGTTACGACAGTAAGCAATACCTATGCCGAGGAGATCAAAACACCTTTCTATGGAGAACGTCTGGATGGACTGATGTGCGCACGGGCCAACAGCCTTCGCGGAATTGTCAACGGCATTGATTACGACCTGTTTAATCCGGAGACAGATCCGCATATCACACAGAAGTATAATGCAACCACCTTCCGCAAGGAAAAGATAAAAAATAAGATCCAGCTTCAGAAAGACCTGGGACTGAATGAAGATCCGAAGGCCATGATGATCGGTATTGTTTCCCGTCTTACAGATCAGAAGGGCTTTGACCTGATCGCATATGTGATGGATGAGCTTTGTCAGGATGCCGTTCAGATCGTGGTTCTGGGAACGGGAGATGAACGCTATGAGAATATGTTCCGTCATTTTGACTGGAAATATCATGGAAAGGTTTCGGCCCAGATCTATTATGACGAACCGTTGTCCCACAGGATCTATGCAGCATCGGATGCATTTCTTATGCCGTCTCTGTTCGAGCCGTGTGGCCTGAGCCAGCTTATGAGTCTTCGTTACGGCACACTGCCTATCGTCCGTGAGACAGGTGGCCTGAAAGATACGGTAGAACCATATAATGAATATGCCGGAACCGGCACAGGATTCAGCTTCCGTAATTATAACGCGCATGAAATGCTTGCGACTGTACGGAATGCAGAACGTGTTTATTATGATAAAAAACGTGAATGGAATAAAATGGTTGACAGAGCTATGGCTGCTGACTTCTCATGGAATAATTCCGCACGTCAGTATGAAGAGATGTACAACTGGCTGATCGGAGAATGATCTGACGGATTCGAACCCGCCCATCTTAGGATGGGCGGCTTTTTATTTCTGTGAAATAAAAAGCCCTCCGGGCGGGATTCTTTTTTGTCGAATGCTGTCGAAAGAAAAATGGAAAATTTCAAGAAGTTTCTTGACAATAAAAGGGATTTATAATACTATGTATGTAAGAAAACACGAACATAGGTTCGAAAAAAATAAACGCATAAGGAGAATGCACAGAATGATCAATGAAGAAAAACAGAAGGCGCTGCAGGCGGCCATTGGACATATTGAGAAACAGTACGGCAAAGGATCTGTCATGAAGCTTGGAGAATCAGGAGCCCATATGCAGGTAGAGACGGTTCCTACAGGATCTCTGAGCCTTGATATTGCACTTGGAGTGGGAGGTGTTCCAAAGGGCCGTATTGTGGAAATCTATGGACCGGAATCCAGTGGTAAGACCACAGTTGCTTTACATATGGTGGCAGAGGTGCAGAAACGCGGCGGAATCGCCGGATTTATCGATGCAGAACATGCGCTTGATCCGGTTTACGCCAGAAATATCGGTGTGGATATTGATAATCTCTATATTTCCCAGCCGGATAATGGAGAGCAGGCACTGGAAATTACGGAAACCATGGTTCGTTCAGGTGCGGTGGATATTGTAATCGTGGACTCTGTTGCTGCACTTGTGCCAAAGGCAGAGATCGAAGGAGATATGGGCGACAGCCATGTGGGCTTACAGGCCCGGCTGATGTCTCAGGCTCTTCGTAAGCTTACTGCAGTGATCAGTAAGTCCAATTGTGTGGTTATTTTTATTAACCAGCTTCGTGAAAAAGTGGGTGTGATGTTCGGAAATCCGGAGACTACCACAGGCGGACGTGCACTGAAATTCTATTCTTCCGTACGTCTTGATGTAAGACGTGTGGAGACACTGAAGCAGGGTGGAGAGATGGTTGGAAACCATACCCGGATCAAGGTTGTGAAAAATAAGGTGGCACCGCCGTTCAAACAGGCTGAATTTGATATTATGTTCGGCACGGGTATTTCCAAAGAAGGAGATATCCTGGATCTTGCAGCAGAGTGCTCCATTATCAATAAGAGCGGTGCGTGGTATGCCTACAATGGCAGCAAGATCGGCCAGGGACGTGAAAACGCCAAGATTTTTCTGAAAGAACATCCGGAAATCTGTGATGAAGTGGAAAAACAGGTAAGAATTCATTATCATCTTCTGCCGGAAGAGGAAGGCGAAAAAGCATCTGCCGCAGGTGAAACCGCGGAAGCAGCAGAAGCACCGGAAGCTGCAGACGGCGGGGCCGAGGAATGACACGCTCTCTTACTTCCATGGGCGAGGAAAGTATAAGAGCCGTAAAAAAAGCCATGCGTCTTCTGGAGCATATGCCGCGCACGGAAAAGGGCCTGACAGACAGACTGATACAGGAAGGATTTGCACCGGAGGCAGTACAGGATGCTCTGGATTATGTGAGATCCTTCGGTTATCTCAATGACAGGCAATATGCGGAGTCGTATATTTCGGGACGAATCGGAAGCAAAAGCAGACAGCGGATCATGCAGGAGCTTTGCCAGAAGGGCATTGACAGAGAAACGGCTTCTCTTGCCTGGGAAGAAATTTCTGCCATGGAAGAACCGGATGAAAAAGCCATGATCTGCCGTCAGATTGAAAAAAAATACCCGGCAGGAAGCCGGATCGAAGAAAAGGAACTGAGAAGACTGTACGGATATCTTGCCAGAAGAGGCTTTCAGGCGGGGGATATTTTTTCCGCACTGGAGGAATTGGACATTACAAGTGAGAAGCAGTAAAAAGGAATATATATACAGCAAAAAAAGTGAAACAAATCCTTAGAAAAACTTGACATAATTCTTAAAAACAGATAAACTTGTATTGTTGTATTTGTACAATGAAAACAAAATAAGGAGGTGCTCCTGTGGCAGCTACAATTATTATTGCGATTGTTGCTGTGGTAGTCACACTGCTTATTGCGGTTCCTGTTGCCTCTAAAGTTGCTGTAGCGAACAAGGTAAAGAAAGATGCCGAGGTCATTGGTACAGCAGAAGATAAGGCAAGAAGCATCATAGATGAAGCTTTGAAAACGGCTGAAACAAAGAAGCGGGAAGCTTTATTGGAAGTGAAGGAAGAATCTCTCCGTACCAAAAATGAACTGGAGAAGGAAACCAAGGAACGAAGAAACGAACTGCAGAAGTATGAAAAGCGTGTCTTATCAAAAGAGGAATCTGTAGATAAGAAAGCGGATGCAGTCGAGAAGCGTGAGGCAGAGTGCACAGCAAGAATTGCTGAATTGCAAAAAAAGGAAAAACGGGTTGAAGAGCTTGAGTTGAAAGGAGTACAGGAACTGGAACGAGTTTCCGGTCTGACCTCCGAACAGGCAAAAGAAGAGTTGCTCAGATCTGTAGAAGATGATGTCAAGGTGGATGTGGCGAAGCTTTACAAAGAACTGGAAGGCCGTGCCAAAGAAGACGCAGCGAAGAAAGCCAAGGAATATGTGGTCAATGCCATTCAGAAATGTGCAGTGGACCACGTGGCAGAAGCTACCATCTCAGTGGTACAGCTTCCAAGCGATGAAATGAAAGGCCGTATCATTGGCCGTGAAGGACGCAATATCCGTACCCTTGAAACCATGACAGGTGTAGATCTTATCATTGACGATACTCCGGAAGCCGTCATTCTTTCCAGCTTTGATCCCATTCGCCGCGAGATCGCTCGTGTAGCGTTGGAAAAGCTGATTGTGGATGGACGTATTCACCCGGCCAGAATCGAAGAAATGGTGGAGAAAGCACAGAAGGAAGTGGAAGCGCAGATTCGGGAAGAAGGCGAGACAGCGGCTATGGATGTAGGTGTTCATGGAATCCATCCGGAATTGCTGAAGCTTCTCGGAAGAATGAAATTCCGCTCCAGCTATGGACAGAATGCTTTGAAGCATTCCATTGAGGTTGCACAGTTATCTGGCGTTCTGGCAGGAGAAATCGGTGTTGATGTCAGAATGGCAAAACGCGCCGGACTTCTTCATGATATTGGAAAATCCATAGACCATGAAGTGGAAGGTTCTCATATTCAGATTGGCGTTGATTTATGTAAAAAGTAC
>CAMBYR010000158.1 GCA_945872375.1 uncultured Blautia sp.
ATTGAGGCTGAAAATCAGATTATCCAAACTACATTCCTTCTTTCTGGAGACATTTTCAGGAAAAATCCCAATATCCATATGCCTGTGCATGCAAGCACCACATGGATATTGGGATTTTTACAGTAAACGAACATGACTGCTGTCCGCGACTTTTATAATAAATGTACAGGCATTTCTTCCGTAATCCGTACCGGACGATTGGCATCTGCCTTTGGTGCTTCAATAAATTTTGCCTGTGGCTCTTTTTTGGCTTTTTTTACTCTTGCTGCTGTTTTTTCTGCTGCTTTGGCAGCGGGCTTTTTCGCCTCTGTTTTCTTTGCAGCCGGTTTTCTGGTTCTCGTTTTCTTTGGCGCAGTATTTTCTTCTGATACTGCCTTTTCCACTTCTTCACTTACCTTCGAAATGACTGCTGCCTTTACTTCCGGAGCTGATTCTGCCGGAGCTTCTGTTTTTGCCGCACTTACGGCACGTTTGATACTGGCTTTACCTACTGACACGATTCATTACCTCCTCTGCTAGTGCTTTGTATTCTTTTGCGCTTCTGCTGCTCTTTTTGAACTCCACTACCGGTGCGCTGCTGTCCTGAGCCCACTCTATCGCGCTGTCTACCCTGATATAAGATTCAAACAGATAGATGTCTTCCATTTCATGAAGTGTCTCCATGGTCTGTTTAAAATAATTTTTTCTGGTATCTACTTTTGTGACTGCAATTCCCAGTACCTGCAGGTTTTCTGCGATCTGGCGAACTTCTCCCAGAAAATCAAACATATTTGCAAGTCCGAACATTCCCCATGGGCTTGCCTCCACCGGAATCAGAACCCGGTCTGACGCGCAGAGAATATTCATGACCCATCCGCCCAGTGTAGGCGGAGCGTCGATCAGAATATAATCATATTTGCCGGAATCTTTTACCTTCTGCAGACATTTTTTCAATATGAATTCTCTCTGCCACTTTGTGAACAATTCATATTCTATGGAGCTCATCAGCGTGGAGGAGGGAATCAGGTCCAGATTTTCGTATGGTGTGTGTACAATATAGTCTGTCAGATCCTGCTGTTTACCGATGGCATGGTACAGATTTTTTTCACCAGCCGCCTGCTCCAGCACCCATTCCTCCGGGAAGAAAGAAAGGGACAGATTTAACTGCATGTCTCCGTCGATCAGCAGTACTTTTTTTCCTGCCTGAGCCATGGCGGCTCCCACATTGGAACAGGTGGTGGATTTTCCGCTGCCGCCTTTGTTGTTGGTAAAACATATGGTGATTGTCCTGCTCATAAGTTCCCCCTTATTTCCGGATTTTTTCCGGCTCCGCTGTCGTTTTTCCTCTTATATTGTCAATTATACGAGTTTTTCTATCTGTTTTCAAGATAAATCACGGGATATTTCCGTTACTTCACCGATGCGTCAGATTCTGCTCATCCACTTCCTGGTGCGGAATATCACCACCGTAATCGCAAGTCTCACGCACTCCTCCAGAGAAAGCATCAGATAAACACCGGGAATCGAAAGCTTCCAGACAAAGGCCGACAACAGCGCCAGCGGAACGCCCACCAGCCAGGTGCCAATAAAATCCACCCACATAATATAAGATGTTTTTCCTCCGCTTCGAACAATGCCGCCGCCCAAAATCATATTCTGCACCTTCACCGGGGCAATCAGCGCATACACCATCAGAAGCTTCCCGGTCATCATCCGCACTGCCGGATCCACCTGATAAATCCCTGTATAAAGAGGCGCCGTCAGAACCAGAAGAATACTTAAAACAATGGATCCGCAAAAACCATACCAGATCAGTTTTTTTGACTCGTTATAGGCCCTGTCGTAACTGCCTGCTCCCAGTGATTTTCCAATAAGAATCCCCGCGGCCTGAGAAAGACCGCTAAGCACACCGATAAAAAGTGTCTGAACAGGAATCGTCATGGTCATCGCTGCACAGGCATCGGTTCCCATATTTCCATAAACAGCCGCATAAACATTTTCTCCGAGACTCCATAGAAATTCACAGATCAGAATCGGCCCCAGCACAGCTCCAAAACGAAGGCCGTCCGCATTTTCCCCTGCCTTCTTGTCAGAACTTCCCGTTTCGGGCAATTCCGGATTTTCAGAAACATCCAAAACAGTCTGCTTCCCGTGCCATAAAGCTGTCCTTCGAAGGAAGCCTGCAAACAAAACCAGCAATACTGCGCAGGAAACGATCTGGGAAGCAACACTTGCAAGCGCAGCTCCGCGAACTCCCAGTGCCGGAAAAATTCCTTTTCCAAATATCAGAAGATAATTCAAAACAGTATTCAGACCAAGAGCCAGGACCCCTGTATACATGGGCAGGCTGGCCGCTTCCATACAGCGAAGCAGGGTGGAAACCATGGAATTCAATGCCATAGGGAAGAAACATAAGGCAAACAGCCGGAGATATTCCGCCGCCAGTTTTCCGGTTCCCGGATCTTTTGTATATAGTTCCATGATCATTTTCGGAAACAGCAGGCAGATCCCTGTAAAAATCCCTGCCAGCCCCAGAGAAAGCAGGAGATTTCTTTGGAAACTTCTGCGAACCGATTCTATCTTTTCAGCCCCCAGGTACTGTGCGATCATAATACCCGCAGCAGCAGCAATGGCTGAAAGCACTACTGAATACAAAGATGAAAATTTTCCGCCCAGCCCAATTCCGGCAATACTTTCACTTCCAAGCTGTCCGATCATTGCCTGATCTACTACACTGAAGGAAGATTGAAATAAGGACTGCAGCGTAACAGGAAGTGCAATTTTCAAAACCGTCTGATAAAATTTACTCTCCATTTTCCGATACCTCTCCGATTTTCTTTACACTTTCTCGCTCCACCAGTCTCACCGGAAACTTTATCGTTCCCTGTTTCTGAGTTCCGGACTTCAGATTCTCCAGCGCCGAAATCGCGTTTTGGGCACGTTCTTCTACATCCTGCCGGATGGTCGTAAGCTCCGGATGGCAATATCGGCACAGCGGACTATCGTCAAATCCCACGACCGATATTTTCTCCGGCACAGGAATATCCTTCTGCTGAAGCACATGGATCAATTCTGCTCCATAATAATCAGACACCGCAAATACCGCTGTGTATTTCAGAATTTCCTGCAGATTTTCCTCATAAAATTTCATTCGTTTCTCTTTCTGCATCGGTACGACCATGACTCCTGTTTTGTCCTCTCCCAACGCTTTTCTGCAGCCATCTATTCTTCGGCCGTCCACGCAGACTTCATTATCCGAAATACAAAGAACCCTGCTGTGTCCCATATTTTTTAAATAAGTTCCCGCCTGATAACCACCGTCAAAATCATCGATCACCAGATTGCAGATGTTTGCCTCTTCCAGGAATTCTCCGTCATATACGACAAAAGGAATATGCATGGATTCCCGAAGTTTCCGGTAATCCTGTTCACAAAATCCCATAAGCACCAGGCCCGCCATATTCCACATAGACGCAAACCGGACGATTTCATTCCACTGCACCGTAGCTTTCACCATCATAAAGTATCCCGCCTGATCGATCTCCCTGTATAATGCATTAAGAGAAGATGAGACATAT
Source organism: uncultured Blautia sp. (assembly GCA_945872375.1). Taxonomy (GTDB): domain Bacteria; phylum Bacillota; class Clostridia; order Lachnospirales; family Lachnospiraceae; genus Blautia_A. The sequence goes on from CAMBYR010000158.1 coordinate 3,558, forward strand.
CCATCTTCCAGCACATGTCCTTCATATTTTTCATGGTCGTTGATTACCACCCCGATGATTCTGGAATCATTCTGTGCCAGCAGAATTCCTGCCATACTTGGAATATACTGCCGCTTTTCCAAAAGCTCCTGCACACGTTTTATTGTTTCTTCCGAAACCTTTTTTGTTTTTCCATGAATCACATTGGATACCGTGGCTGTACTGAGGCCCAGTTCCTCTGCAATATCTGAAATCCGGATTCGTTCCTGCTTCATTCTGCCATCTCCTCCCTGCCGGCATTCTTCTTATTTAAAAGCATAATATAAAACATCCCTTTGTTCAAAGGTTAAACGCGTAACCCCAAACAAAAAAACAGCAGGTATTTTTGTGCAAAAATACCTGCCCGAAATTCCTTTCATCCTTTCACCGCGCCGCTCATAAGACCGTTTTCTATTTTTTCCTGGAATAACACATATGCAATAATTACCGGAATCGTCGTCAGACAGATACCTGCCATACTCGCACTGTAATCGGTACTGTATTCTCCAAAAAACGCCAGAAGGCCCATAGAAATAGTTCCTTTATTTTTATCTGAAATAAAAATCAGCGGAAACAGCAGATTATTCCACACCTGAATAAAATTAAAAATGGAAACGCTGACAATCCCCGGTACGGACAAAGGCAGAATCATCATAAAAAACACCTGATAAATACTTGCACCGTCAATGACCATGGCTTCTTCCAGCTCTGTAGGAATTCCATTCATAAATCCGGTAAGGATCAGCACTGTCATTGGGAAGCAGAAAGCCGCATACAAAAGCATCAGCACCGGATAATTGTTCATAATTCCCATCTTTCCAAAAAGATAGGAAAGCGGAATTAATACAGCCTGAATCGGAATCATCATTCCGGAAATAAACAAAAGATAAAGCTTTGATTTTCCTCTGAACCGGAACTTCGCCAGAATGTAGGAAGCCATAGCGCCAAACAGACCCGATATCGCCAGAGTTCCAACAGCTAAAATGATTGTATTCAAAAAGTATCTGCCTATGTTTCCCACCTGCCAGGCAGTTACATAATTTTCAAATCGTATTTTTTTCGGCAAAGATGTAAAAGAGGAAAAGATTTCCAGATTTCCTTTAAATGAACAGAAAATGGAAAAGACCATTGGGTAAACATTGATCAGTGCAATTGCCAGAAAAATCAGAAATGCAATCGTCTGCCTTACAGAATGTTTCTTTTTTCCTTTCACGTTCTCTCCCCCTTTCTTAATATTCAATGGTTTCCCGCTTATTCATCAGCTTCAGGCTGAATACGGAAACCAGCACACTCAAAACAAAAATAATGGTAGCAATCGCACTTCCTGTCCCGTAATGCCCATAGCGATAAGCTTCGTTATACATCAGAAGAGCCGGAACGATTGTCGAATTCGACGTTCCTCCCGTCGGAGTCAGAATATAAACCGTATCAAAAATCTTCAGTACCCCTGTAATAACCATAATGACTGACATCTTAATGGTTTCCCACAAAAGTGGGATATAGAGATAATAAATTTTCCGCCATCCTGTTGCACCATCCAGCGCACCTGCTTCCAGAACGGAATC
>CAMBYR010000159.1 GCA_945872375.1 uncultured Blautia sp.
CTACGAAGGACATCAGAATATTCCCACCTATATGATTGGAGATTATCAGGATATGATGATTACGCTGACTGCTCCCTCCAAAACATTTAATCTGGCAGGTGCACAGAATTCCGTGATCCTGATAGCAGATCAAACGCTGCGGGATCAGTGGGACAGGTTTACGCAAGGAATCCGGGCAAAGGATGGAAATGCGTTTGGGTATATTGCAGCAGAAGCGGCTTATAAAGACGGTGAAGAATGGTATGAAGCTGTGAAGGCGCAGATTATCGGAAATTATCACTATCTGCGAGATCAGCTTGAGGAGAAGCTGCCAAAAGCAGTTATTTCTCCCCTGGAGGGAACCTATCTGGCATGGATTGATTTAAGTGCCTGCGAGGATCCGGAAAAGATCCGGGACAAGGTAGTCAATGAATGCAGACTGGCAGTGGATTTCGGCGACTGGTTCGGCGGAAAGCGGTTCCAGGGCTTTATACGGATGAACCTGGCAACCTGCCGTGAGAATGTTGCTGAGGCGGTAAATGCATTGGCAACTGTATTTCGTTGATATGATAAGCTGTTGAGCGGGATCAGAGGGAGAGAAAAAATGGGAAAAACGAAAGTATGGGCTCACCGGGGAGCCAGCGGGTATGTACCGGAAAATACGATGGAAGCATTTGAACTTGCAGTTCGGCAAAACGCAGATGGAATTGAACTGGATGTTCAGATATCAGAGGACGGCAGACTGGTCGTTATGCACGACGAGACCATTGATCGTGTAACGAATGGAAAAGGCGCGGTAAGAGAATATACAGTGGAACAGTTAAAAGAGCTTCAGGTGCAGACGCCGGATACAAAGCAGGGCATTTATCGTATCCCGCTTCTGGAAGAGGTTCTTGATCTGATGAAGAAGACGGATATGCGGGTGAATATTGAATTGAAAAACAGTATTTACCTGTATCAGCAAATGGAAGAGAAGGTACTGGAACTCGTAAAGGAAATGCATATGGAGGATCAGGTGATATACTCTTCCTTCAATCACTATAGCCTGCAGAAAATCAGGGCATTGGCGCCCGACGCTTTGACAGGGCTTCTGTTTGGCGACGGACTGGTACATCCGGCAGCCTATGCAAAGGGGCTGGGAGTAACCGCTCTTCATCCGGCAGTTTATCATCTTCAGTATCCGGATTTTGTAAAAGAATGCAGGGATGCAGGGCTTTGCATGCATGTCTGGACTGTAAATCTTCCGGAGCATATGGAGATGGTAAAAGAGGCAGGCGCGGAGGCTGTTATTACCAATTATCCGGACCGTGCACTTAAGATCTGCCGGGAATCCTAAGATATTTCGTAAATCAGAAAAAATACTGTTGCTTATGGGAGCAGTATTATGTAGAATAGAAACCACGTGGATTCTGAAATCCGTAAATCGAAAGAGAAAGGTTTTTGTACATATGAAAGATCACTTATTTTCCGACCGGGTTTTCTGCAAAAAGCTGATTCAGCTTACTGCTCCTATTGCGCTGCAGAGCCTGATGCTGGCTTCTGTGGCGGCGGCAGATGCGATTATGCTTGGAAGCGTTGCACAGAATTCCATGTCAGCGGTTTCTCTGGCAACACAGATCCAGTTTATTCAGAATATGATTTTGATGGCTTTTGTATCTGCAGCAGGAATCCTGGGAGCACAATACTGGGGAAAGGGAGATGTGCATACCGTTAATGATATTTTCTGCATGTGCCTCCGGTACAGTGGGGCGGTTTCTCTTCTGTTCTTCCTGGGATGTGTATTTTTTCCCCGCTATCTGATGATGATTTTTACCAACGAAGAGGTGCTGATCGATATTGGAATCCGTTACCTTAAGGTAGCAGGCTGGTCCTATCTCCTGACCGGAATTTCTCAGTGCTATCTGGCAATTATGAAGGTCAGCGATCATGCATCGCAGACGGCCGTCATCAGTTCCGGTGCGGTGATTCTGAATATTATCTTAAATGCGGTATTTATTTTTGGATTGTTCGGACTTCCTGCCATGGAGGTGCAGGGAGCCGCTCTGGCTACGCTGATCGCAAGAGTGGCGGAACTTTTGTGGTGTATCGGATGTTCCCTGAAGAAAGGGTATATTCACCCGGAGCCGCGCCGGCTTATCAGGGGAAATGCGCTCCTTGCAGCGGATTTTCGTAAATGCTGCTTCCCCTTGCTGGGGGCCAGCTTATTCTGGGGTGTGGGATTCACGTCCTATACCGCTTTTATGGGACACATGGGAACGGACGCTGCGGCGGCCAATTCGGTGGCTTCTGTTGTCCGTGATCTGATCTGCTGTCTCTGCAATGGAATCAGCAGCGGCGGAGGTATTCTGGTAGGGCACGAGCTTGGTGCAGGAAATCTGAAGAGAGGAAAGCTGTATGGCGACCGTCTGGCAAAGCTGGCTTTTCTGTGCGGCTTTTTATCTACCGGGATCATGCTTCTGGCAACACCGGTGGTACTTCGTTTTGTCAAGCTGACGGACAAAGCCGGGAAGTACCTGGTGGGTATGATGATCATTATGGCAATCTATATGATCGGGCGCGCGGTGAATACCATTATTATCAACGGCGTTTTTGCTGCAGGCGGAGATACCATGTTTGATATGTACAGTCTGGCAGTGATGATGTGGTGTATTGCGGTTCCGCTGGCTGCAGCAGGGACGTTTCTGTTTCATTGGCCTGTACTGGTGGTGTACGCCTGTACCTGCCTGGATGAGATAGGAAAAATTCCATGGGTCATGATTCATTTTAAGAAATATATCTGGGTAAAAGACCTGACCCGGGAGCTTCCGCAGGAATAAAAAACTGCCGCTTTGCGAGATCTTCGCAAAAGCGGCGGTTTTTTTACTGTTAAAGTCCCGGACAGCAGCCATGTACATTGGTTATTTTTTATACAGGATCCGTATCGAATTCAATACACACAGCATGGCAACGCCTGTATCGGCAAATACAGCCATCCACATATTGGCGAATCCAAGGAGGCCGAGAACCATTACAAGGGCCTTAATGATCAGAGCGAAAACAACATTCTGAACAGCAATACGATTGGTGCTTCGAGCGATTACGATTGCTTCGGGAATGGATGACACACCGGAGGTCATAAATACTGCGTCTGCTGCTTCAATGGCAGCATCTGCACCGTTTCCCATAGCAGCGCCGACGTCTGCGCCTGCAAGAACAGGAGCATCATTAATTCCGTCACCAATAAACATCACGGCTCCATGTTTGCTTCGGATTTCGGATAAAACAGCAAGTTTATCCTGCGGAAGCAGCCGGGCATGCACTTCATCAATTCCGGTTTCGGAAGCAACAGCATTGGCACTGTCTTCGGAATCCCCGGTAAGCATTCCGGTGTGAAGTCCAAGGGATTTCAGATGGTCAATGGCTGATTTCGCGTCTGGTTTAATGGTATCTGAGATAACGAGACAGCCTGCCAAGCTGCCGTTAACGGCAAGAAATACTTCTGCACCATAAGTCATTGCCGGAAGTTTTGCAGTGGAGATCCCGTACTGATCCATCAGCTTCTGATTGCCGCAGAGAACTTCCTTTCCCTCAAATTCGGCAGCGATTCCATGCCCTGCAATTTCCTTCAGAGAAGATGGTTTGCTTAATGCAATTCCCTGTTCCTGCGCTGCAGTTACAATGCTGTGAGCAATGGGGTGAGTAGAGTTCTGCTCGCAGCCTGCCGAGATGCGGAGCAGCTCTTTTTCGCTGAAAGAACCGGCCGAAACGATACTCTGGAGTTCAAAATTTCCCTGCGTAATGGTTCCGGTCTTGTCCATGACAACTGCTTTCAGTCCGGCAAGGGCCTCGATGGAAAGTCCTCCTTTAAAAAGAATTCCCTTTCTGGAACCGGCACCGATACCGGAGAAAAATGCGAGAGGCACACTTAACACCAGGGCGCATGGACAGCTGATAACGAGAAAGGTCAGCGCTGTATAGATCCAGTGATTCCAGTCGCCGGTTACCAGGGAAGGAACCACTGCGGTCAGGAGAGCGGCCAACACAACAAAGGGAGTATAAACCCTGGAAAAACGTGTGATAAACCGGTCGATTTTCGGTTTGCTTGCAGCAGCATTTTCTACGGAATCCAGAATACGTGTTACCATGGATTCTTCCAGAAGTTTTTCCACACGGAGGGTGAGCTGACCTGATGTGTTGACGCATCCGGATATGATTTCATCGCCGGCTGTGACAGCAACCGGGACAGGCTCACCGGTAATGGGGGAGGTGTCCAGACGGCTGCTTCCCTCTGTGATTACCCCATCCAGGGGAATCCTGTCCCCGGGACGAATCAGAAGAAGATCACCGATTTTTGCCTGTTCGGCCGGGATGACCTGAATTTCGTCGTCTACAACAAGATTTACTACGTCCGGACGCATATCAATGGCGTCCATGATCTGACCGCGGCTTTTTTCTACAGCCCGTTCTTCAAAAAGTTCTCCGATTCGATAAAACAGCATGACACCCATGGCTTCCGGATAATCCCCAATGGCAAAAGCGCCAAGAGTCGCGATGCTCATCAGAAAATTTTCATCAAAAATCTGACCATGAGAAATATTTTTTGCTGCTTCCAGAAGAATTTTCCCGCCGAGGAGCAGGTAACCGATCAAAAATAAAACAAGGATACCGGCTCCCTCCACTTCGTTGTGGTGTAAAATAAGGCCAATGAGGAACAGCACGGCACCGGCACAGATTTCAAACAGTTCCGTCCGATCTTCGTGTTCCTTTTTTGAAGCTTCCTGATGCTTCTGATCTGCCGCCTGGACACGGACGGTCTGTGGAGCAGCTTTTCGTTTTGTTACTTTTACCTGAGATTCAATGGAAGAACAGATCTTCTGGATCTCAGGCAGAAGCTCTTCCGGATTTTCTGCTGAGATGCGGAGCTGCTTTGTGGCATAGGTAATGACAGCGCTGGAGACACCGGGAAGAGCATTGATTTTCTCTTCCATTTTGGAGGCGCAGTGAGCACAGCCAAGGTTTTCCAGAATAAACACACACTTTTCCGTTCCATTATCTGAGGTGTTCTCTTCATGGTGTTCGTGCCCGCAGCCACAGGACTCATCGTGTTCATGGTGTTCATGATGCTCGTGCCCGCAGCAACAGGACTCCTCATGTTCATGGTGTTCATG
>CAMBYR010000160.1 GCA_945872375.1 uncultured Blautia sp.
CATGTCTGCCTGCGCATGCAGGCATGCTGCATCACATGGCTGTTGGACGGGACTTTTATCATAAAAAAAGGCATGGACGAACAGGGAAAAATGGTGTAATATAAACCGGATGAAGTATAAACGGAGTGAACAACATGAAAAACTATCGGGAAGAACTAAAGAATAAAAAACGTATTGTCATAAAGATCGGCACCTCTTCTCTGACGCATCCGGAAACAGGGCGGCTGAATCTTCGGAAACTGGAGGTTCTCGTCCGTGAGATTACGGATCTTCATAATCAGGGAAAAGAAATCGTTCTGGTATCTTCCGGAGCAATTGGTGTGGGAGCGGCAGCTCTCGGCATGAACGGCAAGCCGAAAGAACTTGAAAAAAAGCAGGCCTGTGCAGCCGTGGGACAGGCAAGGCTGATGATGATCTATCAGAAGCTTTTTTCAGAGTATAATCAGACAGCGGCCCAGATTCTGATGACCAAGAATACCATGGTCGACAATCTGAACAGAAAAAATGCGAAAAATACGTTTGAGGAGCTTCTGAAGCTTGGGGCCATTCCCATTGTAAATGAGAATGACTCTATTTCTACATATGAGATTCAGTTTGGTGACAATGATACTCTTTCGGCGGTGGTGGCGGCTCTGATCGGTGCAGACCTGCTGATCCTTCTGTCGGATATCGATGGATTATTCACAGATGATCCCAACACCAATCCGGATGCACGTTTTGTGGAAGTGGTGGAGAATATGGACGTGCATTTCCGAAACATGGGCAAGGCATCTACCGGAAGCAGAGTGGGTACCGGCGGCATGGCAACCAAGCTTACGGCAGCGGAGATCGCTACGGCAGCGGGAACAGACATGATCATTGCAAATGGTGCGGATTTCCACAACATTCATAAAATCGTGGATGGAGACAATCTGGGTACCTTATTTGCGGCGCAGTCAAAAGAGGAGTTTTATCTGATTGATTATATCGAACGCCTTCTGTAGAAGATGTACGAACGAATAAGAGAAACGGAGCAGAAGAATGGATGAATTAAAAATAGCGAGAATCAATGAGCTGGCACGAAAATCAAAGGGGCCCGGGCTCACGGAAGAGGAAAAGAAGGAGCAGGCACAGCTTCGAAAGGAATACATTGCAGCTATTCGTATGAATATCCGCACGCAGCTTGATCAGATCAGTATTGTAGAAAAGGATGGAAGCATTACCAATCTTGGAGAAAAATATGGAAACAAAGAAAGACATTAGAAAACAGATTTTTGCAGCCAGAAAAGAATGTACAGATGCACAGGTAGAGGAATGGAGCATGGATATTACAAAACGTGTGGCTTCTCTTCCCGCGTTTCGAAGAGCAGAGAGAATTCTGGCATATGCAGATTACAACCACGAGGTGATCACGAAGTATCTTATAGAGGAAGCATGGAAAAACGGTAAGGAAGTGGCTGTCCCAAAGGTCGTCGGGCAGGATATGGTGTTTTATCGTCTTACCGGTTTTGACCAGCTTGCACCCGGATATTATGGAATACCGGAGCCGCTGGAAGGAGACATCGTGCAGTGGGAGCAGGCCCTGATGATCATGCCCGGTGTGGCCTTTGACCGAAGCAACCACAGAGTCGGATATGGCGGGGGCTTTTATGATCGCTTTCTGGAAAAGCATCCTTCTATAGAGCGGGTAGCAGTGGCATTTGATTTCCAGATTCTGGATGAGGTACCTACGGAACCAACTGATATCTGTCCGCAGATCATTGTGACAGAAAAAGAAACCTTTTTTCACAGGAATCCGGAGGCGGAAGATTTGACTTTCAAGTCATATGTGTGCTATACTGATTCTATGTTGTAAACTGTTCATTGTGGGAAGAAATGCATGAACAGAAATGATTTCAAAAATATGCACGTAATATGCATGCTCGTTATATGGGAGGTAACAGAATGAAAAGAAAACAGCTTTATGCTTTCCTTTTAACAGGAGCATTAACGGTTAGCATGATGCCTGCTGCAGTATTTGCAGCGGAAGAGGCAGCCGTGATGACCATAGAAAATACAGATACTGTCGTATATGAAACGGCACCTGAAGATGTATTTGTTCCTGCAGAAGAGACAGAGATGCCGGCAGAGGAACCAGCCGCGGAAGTTCCGGAAGAAGCAGTCGATCCTGGCTATGAGGTACCGGAAGAACCGGCCGCCATGCCTGATCACACATTGATGGAAGAACCGGAAGCGACTCCGGAGCCGACCCCGGAGGAAACAAAAATTTTTGTTTACAACGGTACGGCATACGGCACTCTGGAAGAAGCCATTGCGGCAACACCGGATCTGACGTCAGATGATAATCCGGCAGTGATTGCCGTAAACGATAACCTGACTCTTGGCAGTACCATTACAGTTCCTGCAGGAAAAAATGTAGCGATTGCTGCTCCTGCCGGAAAAGATCTTACGATTTCGAGAGGGGCAGGATTTAAGGAAAGCCTGTTCTCTGTTGCCGGAAGCTTATATCTTCTGGGAGAGGAAACGATTGATGAAAGCGGAACTGTAACTGCATCCGGAAGCCTTACCATTGATGGTACAGGAGACGGTTCTGTTTCCGACGGAGCCCTTGTTTCTGTTGCGGAAGACGGTTATCTGGTTCTCCGGGACAATGCGGTTCTGAAAGGAAATAAAAGCAGTGCATCCGGTGGTGCGGTTGATTGTATCTCCGGTATGGTAGTTGTTGAAGGAGGAAGCATTACCGGAAACTCCACGGCAGGATACGGCGGCGGTATTTTCGGAAGCAATGCTACGATCGTACTTCGGGGCGGAAGCATTACCGGCAATACAGCTGCGCTGGAAGGCGGCGGTATCTACAGTGATTTTGATGTCTATGTATCCGGCACCGTAAACGTAACCGGCAATACAGCTGCAGAGTCACTCCTTCCCAGCAACCTTGTTCTGGACTGCGGTGAAGGGGAGGATCAGCTGGAGCTTTGTGTAGAGGTGGAAAATGCTCTTGAATCGTCTTCCATCGGTCTGAAGGTCCTGAATCCTGTCGAGGGTTCGTTATTAATCAATGTTGCTTCTGATATCGGAGGAATTTCCGCTTCTGATATGATCAGCCAGTTTACATACGAGGGTGATGAAGCATATAAGATCAATCCGGAAACCGGTGTTCTGGAATCTGCCACAGCAGCAGAAAATCTGGAGCTGAAACTGACCAGTGTCAAGTGGAACAGTACCAACGGTGTTGTCGTTACCGGATCTGCAAATCAGAATTCTGAAATCTATGTTAAGGCTGTGAAACAGTCGGCTGCTGCTCCTACAGCAGAAGAAATGATCGCAGCCACAAAAACGGTAGATGCATCTGCAGGTGTTGAGTTTAACTTTAAATACATCTTTTCCGCTGCTGAGAAACAGGCACTGGGAACAGATCCTGTCACCATCTATGTATGTGCGAAAAATAAAGAAACAGGAGAGACTTCCATTCAGTCCCAGAACATGGAAGAAAGCGAGAGAGGTCCTCGTGTTTCCGGTGTGGATGCAGAGTGGACCGGTCAGGACTCCGCACTGATCACCTGCAGCTCGGATAAAGACGGAGCTTACTATGTGACATCCTGTGTACGCGGCGCATCTCCTTCAGCGATTGATTTCACAAAAGAGGGAGTTTCCGTTGTGGCAGGACAGAATTTCCAGATTCCGGTAAGCGGACTTGATCAGAATAATCCTGTTGACATCTATATTTATGTAAAAGGGAAAAATGGAGTGGTATCCTCCGGACTGAAGGTTCAGATGTCTGAAACAAGCCGTCCGCCGATCATCACCTCCGGCGGATCTTCCTGGACCAGCTACAATTCCGCTGCAGTCGCATGCACGTTCAACAAGGATGCCTACTACTGGGTGACCTGGGCCAAACAGGGAGAAGTTCCGGCAGCTTTAGACTTTACGAAGAACGGAGTAAAGATCACAGGAGGAGAAACGATCAACATTCCTGTGACGGGGCTTGCTGAAGGTTCTGCCATTGATGTTTATGTATATGGTTCTGTGAACGGAAAAGCAGTCACTGAGCTGAAGGTATCTCTGGATCAGGCATCACGTCCTGCAAAACCGGATACCCCATCCCGTGAACCGATCGTTCCGAATGTGTCAGAAAGCGTTGTAACGGGCCTTGAGAATCCTTTGGAATTCTACCCCAATACTTTCTATGACTTCACTGTAATAGGCGCAGGAACGGACAATAACAGCCCTGTCGAGGGAGATGTGAGATGGGTTCCTCTGTACTGGAGTACTTCTCAGAACCCCAGCACAAGTGAAAAGCATACGACATGGAAGATCGGTGCGAAGAACGGTATTTCCGCAGCTGCTACCTACAATATGTACATCTTCTATCGTCAGGAGCAGTACAGCACCACATTTGGATGGCAGGCAACGGGCAATGTGGTTTCCCAGACTTACCAGTTCCGTTCTGCAAATATCGCATACGCTTCACCAACACCGACTCCGTATTATGATGCTTCCACAGGAACCTATTATGATCAGTATGGAAATCCTGTTTCCTATACAGGAGAAGCGGCCGATGACACCACTTCCACGGGCGAAAGCGTAAGTGCCAATGCTGCCAATACAGCCGATGAGGCTCCTGTTGGAACCATGAGTTTGATGGCTGTCCTTTCTCTTCTTGCAGGCGGCTATGTGATCGTCAGAAAGAGAAAAAGAGAATTTTAAATAAAAAAGATAGAAAAGAGACAGGTCTGTTTTCCTGTCTCTTTTCATATATTTTCTATATGGGACAGCGGCTGCCGGATAAAGTGTAAAAGCATCCGGCTTTTTCCGGTCAATTCCCAATACTGGGGAGGGGTATATATGGTACTATCACGGGAAATGACCTATGAGAAAATATATTATACACTTTGGGAGTGTGGACAAAGATACCGGGAGTTTGCTCAGTTTCGTGTCATCGGGCAAACGCATGATGATCGGATGATTCCCATGTTGGAGCTGGGGACCGGCGAATACGCCGTATTTCTGATGGCAGGAACAGACAGCGGAGAACCATGGATTTCCTGCTGCCTGACAGAGATGATTGGAGAGTACTGCAGTGCTTTTGAATGCGGCTGGAAAATAGACGAGGAATATCCCGTGC
>CAMBYR010000161.1 GCA_945872375.1 uncultured Blautia sp.
TGCATAATTTCTGTGCATCGCGGAGCGTGTTACTGAGAACGGAGTGAACAGTAACAACACCGGAAGTCTTCTGGAAGGAAGAGCCTCCGGTGTTTTGTCATGATTTTATGCCTGCTCCAGGGCTTTGGACAGATCGGCAATGATATCATCGATGTGCTCGATTCCAACGGAAAGACGAATCATTCCGGGAGACACACCTGCCTCTGCAAGCTGAACATCATTCATCTGGCGATGGGTATGGCTTGCCGGATGAAGCACCATGGTTTTGGAAGCTGCTACGTGAGTGGCGATATTTGCCATTTCCAGGCTGTCCATAAAGCGGACAGCGGCTTCACGGCCGCCCTTTAATTCAAAGGAAATGACGCCGCAGGTGCCCTTTGGCATATATTTCTGTGCAAGGTCATAGTATTTATCCCCGGGAAGGCCGGCAAAAATGACGGAGGACACTTTCTCGTGAGCATTGAGGAATTCAGCCGTTTTCTGCGCATTGCTGCAGTGCCGTTCCATACGGAGGGGAAGTGTTTCCAGGCCTATGTTCAGCAGGAAACAGTTCATGGGAGAGGGAATGGATCCCAGATCACGCATGAGCTGAGAGGTGGCTTTTGTAATATAGGCCTTTTTGCCAAACTGTTTCGTATATACAACGCCGTGATAGGATTCATCCGGTTCGGTGAGTCCGTGATATTTGTGGCCGTATGCTTCCCAGTCGAAGTTTCCGCTGTCGATGATGGCACCGCCCACCTGAAGGCCGTGTCCGTCCATATATTTTGTGGTGGAATGTGTGACGATGTCAGCACCCCATTCGAAAGGACGGCAGTTGACAGGTGTGGCAAAGGTATTGTCCACAATCAGCGGAACACCATGCTGATGGGCAACAGAAGCAAATTTCTCAATATCCAGAACAACCAGCGCAGGATTGGCAATGGTCTCTGCAAACAGAGCCTTGGTATTGGGGCGGAATGCAGCTGCAATTTCTTCGGCAGAGGCATCGGTATCCACGAAGGTACAGTCGATTCCCAGTTTTTTAAAGGTTACACCCAGGAGGTTAAAGGTTCCGCCGTAGATGGTGGAGGCCGCTACGATATGGTCGCCTGCTTCACAGATATTGAAGATGGCATAGAAATTGGCTGCCTGTCCGGAGGAAGTCAGAATGGCTGCAACACCGCCTTCCAGAGCAGCGTTTTTTGCGGCATCTGCATCGTTGGGATGATTCTGCAGGCGTGTGTAAAAATATCCGTCTGCTTTCAGGTCGAAGAGCTGTCCCATCTCGTCGGTTGTATCATATTTAAAAGTGGTGCTCTGATAAATGGGAAGAGCACAGGGTTCGCCTTTGGAAGGTGTATAACCTGCGTGAAGACAATTGGTCTCTAATTTAAAGTCACTCATTTTCATATGTCCTTTCTGGTCAACTAAAATATACAGAAATCATACCACAAAAAAAACGTCGAAACAATGACTATATCCCAGAAAACCCATAGAAAATGTATCGGATAAAAAAGAACAAAGCGGACAAGTCCGCTTCGAACTCCCTATATCAAAAATGTCCGGACTGTTTCAACCAGCCTGGACACAAAAAATGTTTCTGATAGAAAATAAAAAATGCCCAGAGCCGGAATCGAACCAGCGACACGAGGATTTTCAGTCCTCTGCTCTACCAACTGAGCTATCTGGGCATTTGTGTTTCACACAAGGGTCATTCTATCACATGAAAATCTGCTTTGCAAGAAAAAATGTAAATAAAATGCAAAAACTTTCCATAACTTTCCATATTATAAATCATATGCAAAGGAATCATGGACAGAATTTCTGTATCACCGGGCCATCAGGTATATTTTTTCCATGTCTTTCATGGTAAGCTGACGAATCGTTCCGATGGTTCTGGTATCTTCAAAACTGCATTTAAAAGCAAGCTCGTGAATCTGTTCGTCTGTAAGAGAAAGTCCGAGCTCTGAAAGACTGGTAGGCATTTCAATGGAACGGAAAAAATCCTCCATGGCTTCAATTCCGGCCAGCGCTGTTTTTTCAAAGTCTGTATAGCAGGGAATATCAAATACATTTGTTGCAAACTGCGCAAAACGTTCCGGATTTTCCTGATAGACATATCTGGCCCAGCTTCCCCAGACAGCAGCCAGTCCGGCGCCATGAGCCACATCAAACAGTCCGCCGAGCTCGTGTTCCAGCTGATGACAGGCCCAGTCGCCGCCTGCAGTACCGCAGCCGGTGAGTCCGTTGTGAGAAAGGCTTCCTGCCCACATGATCTCAGCCCGGGCATTATAGTTTCCCGGTTCCTTCATCAAGATCCGGGCGTTATAGATTACCGTCTGCATCAGTGATTCGCTGATACTGTCCGTGATTTCCATGGTTTCTGTGTTGACAAAATATCGCTCCATGGTATGCATGAGGATATCCACACATCCGCTTTCCGTCTGATACTGCGGAAGTGTATAGGTTAGACGGGGATTTAAAATGGCAAATCTGGGACGGCAGAGATCGGATTTGATGCAGCCGCGTTTGAGCCATCCGTCTTCATTGGTGATCACACAGGAATTGCTCATTTCACTTCCGGAAGCGGCGATGGTCAGTATGACTCCCACAGGGATACATGCTTTGGGTGTTTCTGTTTTCAGAAAGAAATTCCAGACATCTGTCCATGGATTTGCTGTTCCGTATCCGATGGCCTTGCAGGAATCAATGACACTTCCTCCGCCCACAGCCAGAATAAAATCCACCTGTTCCTTTCTGCAAAGCTCGATCCCCTGGCGGACCAGGGAAAGCCGGGGGTTGGGAACAACTCCGCCCAAAGTTACAAAATCGATGCCGGCTTCTGTCAGGTTTGCCCTGATCTCATCAAGAAGACCGGAGCGAACGGCACTTTCACTGCCATAATGAATCAAAACCTTTCGGCAGCCCTGTTCTTTTAAAAGGGCACCTGTCTGTAAATGGGTATCCTTTCCAAAAAGGATACGGGTGGGTGTATAATATTCAAAATTTCTCATGATGATTCTCCATAATATCCGGTCCTTCAGTCTGTAATTGTTTACAGAAACGGACCTGTCACAGTGATTTCCGTTTCTATTAAAACAAATTTTTGCGGATTAGTCAAAAGAATCCTGTGAAAAAAACAAATCACAGGGAAAAATATGAAAAATCTTTCATGAGCGGACAAATGTCTTTTTAACGTTGACAATATCAGGGAAATCGAGTATAATCGACGTTACATGAAATCAAAAAGGATAACAGGAGGATGAATCATGTATTCATTAGAGGAAATCGGATTTGTAGATGAGGAAATTGCAAAATTGATCGAAGCGGAGGTTGCCCGTCAGAATTCTCACATTGAACTGATCGCTTCAGAAAACTGGGTAAGCAAAGCAGTGATGGCAGCGATGGGAAGCCCGCTTACAAATAAATATGCTGAAGGATATCCGGGAAAAAGATTCTATGGCGGCTGTGTGTGTGTGGATGAAGTAGAGAAGCTTGCCATTGAAAGAGCAAAAAAACTTTTCGGCTGTGAATATGCCAATGTGCAGCCACATTCCGGAGCACAGGCAAATATGGCTGTATTCTTTGCCATGCTGGAACCGGGAGATACCGTTCTGGGCATGAACCTTGCTCACGGCGGACATCTGACACATGGAAGCCCGGCAAACCTTTCAGGTGCTTATTTCAATGCAGTGTCCTACGGTGTCAACGATGATGGCGTGATCGATTATGAAGAAGTCCGCCGCATTGCAAAGGAATGCAGACCGAAGCTGATCGTGGCAGGTGCCAGCGCTTATGCAAGAACGATCGATTTCAAAAAATTCCGTGAGATCGCAGATGAGACAGGTGCCTACCTGATGGTAGACATGGCTCATATTGCAGGACTTGTGGCCGGAGGACAGCATCCAAGCCCCATCCCCTATGCAGATGTGGTAACGACCACCACGCATAAAACTCTTCGGGGACCGCGCGGCGGCCTGATTCTTTCCAGCGCAGAAAATGCAAAGAAATTTAACTTTAATAAAGCGGTATTTCCGGGAATCCAGGGCGGTCCGCTGATGCACGTGATCGCTGCAAAGGCAGTATGCCTGAAGGAAGCACTTCAGCCGGAGTTCCGGGAATATGCGCGTCTGATCGTAGACAATGCACAGGCCCTCTGCAAGGGACTTCAGAAGCGCGGCGTGGATATCGTTTCCGGCGGAACAGACAATCATCTGATGCTGGTAGATCTGAGAAGCGTTGGTGTAACCGGCAAGGAAATGGAAAACCTTCTGGACGAAGTGAATATTACCTGTAATAAAAATGCGATTCCGAATGATCCGCAGTCTGCATTTGTTACAAGCGGTGTTCGCCTGGGAACCCCGGCAGTTTCTTCCCGCGGTATGCAGCCGGAGGATATGGATGTGATCGCGGAAGCAATTTCCCTGATGCTGAAGAGCCGTGACAACAAGGAGCAGGCAAGGGCTCTTGTAAAAACACTGACCGATAAATATCCTCTTGTGGGATAAGCAGCCGGGCTGCTCAGAAAAGGCTAAATATTAACAAAGCGTTAATTTTTAGAAAATTTCGCGGAGTAACTTGTTAATATCCTGAATTTTGAGTATAATAGTATGAAAATGGTAATTATTCAGCAAACAGATTTCGTGACTTTGTTTTTTTGCTTCTTTGAGGGAAAGCTGTCTGTATGAAAGATTTACCCGAAAAAGGAGGATTTATCATGAACGAAAAGAAAAAAGGCGGCGGGGCCCTGTTGGGTGCGGCATTTCTGATGGCGACATCTGCAATCGGTCCTGGATTTCTGACTCAGACAGCGCAGTTTACAGGAACACATAAGGCAAGCTTTGGATTTGTTATTCTTGTTTCCATTATTCTTGCTGCCATCGCACAGATGAATATCTGGCGCGTGCTCTGTGTTTCCGGTCTTCGCGGACAGGACGTGGCAAATAAGGTTCTTCCCGGCCTGGGTTATGTGGTAGCATTTATGGTTGCTCTTGGCGGTCTGGCATTCAATATCGGAAACGTTGGCGGCGGTGCTCTGGGCTTTAATACCCTTCTTGGCATTCCCACAAGCGTAGGCTGTGTACTGGCAGGCGTACTTGCCA
>CAMBYR010000162.1 GCA_945872375.1 uncultured Blautia sp.
ACAGAAACACACTGGTGTATCGTCTGGATAAGCTTCAGAAGAGTACCGGACTGGATCTGCGTGTATTTGAGGATGCCATTACCTTCAAGATTGCCCTGATGGTCGTGCGCTATATGAAGTACATGGAGACGCTGGAGTATTAATGAATTTTATGTGAAAACACAAAAAGAGGTTGCAATCCGTATGAAAATATGTTACAACGTTGTTACTTAAATGTTAAACTGTGTTCTGCCGGATTGCAGAAGGGAATGCTGCCGGAGCTGCCGGCAGCATTTTACGGTTTAGAGACAGGTTTGGATTGTTTTTTTGACAGAGGAGGATATTATGATAGACCTGGTTGATGTAAGCAAGTCCTATGGCAAAGGGCTTCCTGCAGTAAATCATGCCAATCTGCATGTGGAAAAAGGCGAGTTTGTCTTTGTGGTAGGCAGCAGCGGTTCCGGAAAGTCTACTTTGATCAAGCTTCTGATGAAGGAGCTGGATTCAACATCCGGAAGGATCACTGTCAGCGGCGAACGGCTGGAAGGCATGAAGCATAGAAGAGTGGCAAAATACAGAAGAAAGCTTGGAGTGGTGTTCCAGGATTTCCGTCTTTTAAGGGACCGGAATGTATATGAAAATGTTGCATTTGCCCAGCGTGTCATCGGAAGACCTACCCGTGTGATCCGCAAAAGAGTTCCGGAGGTTCTTCAGGAGGTGGGTCTTGCCAATAAATATAAATCCTATCCGGACGAGCTTTCCGGAGGAGAACAGCAGAGAGTGGCCCTTGCACGTGCGCTGGTAAATCGTCCGGATATCCTTCTGGCAGATGAGCCGACCGGAAACCTGGATCCCAGGACATCGGAAGAAATCATGGCGCTTCTTGAGGAAATCAATCAGCGCGGAACAACCGTACTTGTGGTGACTCACAACCGTGAGATCGTCAATTCCATGAAAAAACGCGTGGTGACCATGCATGAAGGCATGATCATCAGTGATGAAAAAGAGGGGGAATATCATGAGGCCTAGTACAATCTGGTATACCCTGAAGCAGGGTATCAAAAATATCCGAAGAAACTGGATGTTTTCCATTGCATCCATTATTACGATGGCAGCCTGCATTTTTCTTGTGGGAACCTTTTATTCTATCGTGAATAATATTAATAATATTACAAGAAAGGTAGAGCAGGAAGTGCCTGTTACCGTGTTCTTTGACGAGGGAACCACTCAGGAGGAGATCGACGAGATCGGGGAGCTTCTGAAAGCCCGGCCGGAGGTGGCCCGGGTGGAATTCGAGTCGGCTGATGAAGCCTGGGAAAAATTCCGGGAAGATTATTTCCAGGGATCCGACGCGGCAGAAGGCTTTAAGGATGACAACCCTCTTGTAAACTCAGCCAATTATCAGGTATATCTGAAAGAGATCGAGCGTCAGAACCAGCTGATCGCTTATATCCAGGGGCTTGATCATGTGCGTGATATCAATCAGTCAGAACAGGCTGCCAGAACACTTGGCTCCTTTAATAAACTGGTTTCCTACGCATCCATTGCAATTATCGCCATTCTGGTGCTGATCTCCATTTTCCTGATCAGCAATACGATATCGGTGGGTATTTCTGTCCGGAAAGAAGAAATCGGCATTATGAAGCTCATTGGTGCCACAGACAATTTTGTCCGTGCCCCCTTCCTTCTGGAGGGCATGGTGCTGGGACTGATCGGAGCAGCGATCCCGCTGATTACCCTTTATTACGTATATACCTCTGTGGTGGAATACATTTTGAATCAGTTTAATGTCCTTACAGGAATCGTTGATTTTATTCCTGTTTCCACAATCTATCAGGTTCTGCTTCCGCTGGGAATCGCTCTTGGTATCGGCATTGGTCTGATCGGCAGCTTTATGACAACGAAAAAACATCTGAAGGTTTGATCATTTCAAATCACAGAAGAACCAGACGACTGTCACCATATGGGGCGGTCGTTTTTGGATTTTTGAGTCTCATTGGAAAGGAAGAAATATGGAGCATAAAGAGTATTGGGAGGGAGTTGCGACCGGAATTCTGGGTGCGGCAGTGATTGCAGCCGGAGGTTTTCTGGGGTATATCCGGGCTGTTCCGGAAAAGGAACAGAGTGTACTTTCGGACTCTGCACATGTGCAGAAGCTGGAATATCTGGAAAGCCTGATCGATGAATACTATCTGGAGGAAAAAGATGAAGAAAAGCTGACGGAAGGATTATATGCCGGCCTTATTTACGGACTGTCCGATCCCTATTCCAGGTATTACACGGCAGAAGAGTATGAGAAAGAAACAACCGGCACAGAGGGGAGCTATGTGGGAGTTGGGATCCTGATCGGGAAAAACCCCGGAGGAGGAGCTATTGTATCCAAATGCTATGAAGGAGGCCCTGCAGATGCTGCCGGAATCATGGACGGTGATGTGATCAGTGCCGTGGACGGACAGGATGTTACCGAGATGGAACTCGACGAGATCGTTGATCTTATCAAAAATAATGAAACGGGTTCTGTGCTTCTGACCATTCATCGGGAGGATCAGGAGCAGATGGAGGTGAGGACGGAAATATCAGATGTGGAGCTTCCCAGTGTGTTTTATGAAATGCTGGATGACGAGATCGGATATATCCGTATTTCGGAGTTTACAGGTGTGACGCCGGGGCAGTATGAGACGGCCTTTCAGAAGCTGGAGGAACAGGGGATGAAGGAGCTGATCGTGGATCTTCGGAACAACCCCGGAGGACTGCTGGATTCCGTATGCAGCATCCTCAATGATATCCTTCCGGAAGGGCTGATCGTTTATACGGAGGATAAATATGGAAATCGGGAAGAAGAGCATTCTGACGGAGAGCATCCGCTGGAAATTCCGCTGGCAGTCCTGGTGAATGGATCCAGTGCCAGTGCTTCGGAAATATTTGCGGGAGCAGTTCAGGACTATGGTGTCGGAACCATCGTCGGAACGACCACCTATGGAAAAGGTGTGGTGCAGTCAATCAGGATGCTTTCGGACGGAAGTGCAGTCAAGCTGACGTCTTCCAGATATTATACGCCAAACGGGAATAACATTCATAATACGGGAATCACACCGGATGTGGAGGTGAAGCCGGATGCTTCTCTGCTGAATCAGACCGATATTTCTCATGAGGAGGACAATCAGCTTCAGGCAGCGATTTCTGTATTAAATGAAGGGAAAAATGAACGTTGAAAAGAAAAGATTGCGATTGTATTCTGCAGATGGTATGATAGAATTGATCAGATAGAAACAGAAAGGATGTAAGACAATGAGAGACTATGTGATTACAACAGACAACAACTCGGATCTTCCGGATTCTTATTATAAAGAGCATGGCATTGGCTGTACCTATTTAAGCTATGCCATGGACGGAGTGAATTATACAAAAGAAAATTTTCTTCCTGAACATGAATTTTATGAAAAAATGAGAAATGGTTCCATGCCTACCACGGCACAGGTAAATCCGGAAGCAGCAAGAAAGCTGCTTGAACCATACCTGAAAGAAGGAAAGGACATTCTTCATATCGCATTTTCCTCAGGACTAAGCGGTACATACAACAGTACCAGAATTGCCGCGGAGGAGCTGATGGAGGAATATCCGGAGCGTACCATTATTGTGGTGGATTCACTGGGAGCATCTCTGGGACAGGGACTTCTGGTCCATCTTGCACAGCAGAAAAAAGAGGAGGGAGCAGATCTGGAGACCGTGGCAGAGTGGGCAGAGGCACACAAAAATAATATGGTGCATTTGTTTACGGTGGATGATCTGGATAATCTCTACAGGGGCGGACGTATATCCAAAACAACGGCGGTTCTTGGCGGAATGCTGAATATCAAGCCGGTTCTCCATGTGGATAATGAAGGAAAGCTTGTGGCGCTTGGCAAGGTACGCGGCAGGAAAAAATCCATCCTGGAACTGATCAGTCTGATGGATCAGAAGATCGGATCCCACAGGGATTCCTGTGACACGATTTTCATCAGCCATGGAGACTGCGAGGAGGATGCACGTTTTCTGGAAGAAAAAATAAAAGAAAAATATCAGATCAAAACGGTGATCATCAATCAGGTTGGTGCAACGATCGGTGCTCATTCCGGCCCGGGTACACTTGCGTTATTTTTTGTAGGAGATGAAAAATAAAAAAATGAAAACGGGCAGAATGCCAGCGGCTTCTGTCCTTTTTTTAACCGATGAATGGAGGCATGTATGAATAGAAACAGACGTATCAGGATTTCATTAATAGTGCTTCTTACGGTTGTTCTGATTTTTGCAGGTTCAACGATCAGGTATTATCAGCCGACTTCCTTTCTGGATGGCAGTTTTCCGTTTTTTAAGGTGGCATTTTTAATGATGCTGATCTTTTGCCTTTATTTTCTGTGGCTTTATTTTGACGCCCGAAAAGAGCAGAAGGATAACATGGAAAAAATAAAAGAGATTCAGTATCTTCGTCATGTGGAAAATGATCTGTTCAGTGCCTATATCGATGAAGAATATTTAAAAAATGCGCTGAAAACAGTTGCAGAGTATGTGGGAGCAGAACGGGCTTTCTTCTGGACGAGCAGCCAGAATCACCGGAGAAAGCGCCGGATCTGGTTCAGCGATGAAAGCGGAAATACGATCAGATCGGATGTATATAAGCTGTTCCCGGGGGTGTCCTCGCTTTTGCAGAATCAGGAGGCGCTTCTGAATTACGATGTGCCGGAGTTATGCAGAAAGTACGTGATCGACGAAGAAATGATCCGGCGGATGGGGATTCAGAGTCTGATGGCTGTGATGGTCCGCAGACAGAATGGAGAGATTGCAGGGGTTCTGGGTGCCTGTAATCTGAAAAAACAGTGGAAAGATACTTTGCCGCTGGATCGTGTGTCAAAGGCCTTTTCCATGACTGCCGATTTTGTGGAAGAGCATCATTATCTGGTGCACATCGGTCAGATAGACAGCCTTACCGGACTGCTGAATCGAAATTCCTATCAGCAGGATGTGAAGAAGGCGGAAGAGAAGGAATTTCAGTCTGTTTGCTGCATTTATATAGATGCCAATGGCCGTCACGAACTGAATAATTATCTGGGA
>CAMBYR010000163.1 GCA_945872375.1 uncultured Blautia sp.
ATTTATCACATTCCAGGGAACCCTGTCTTCCTGGTGGACAAGAATTACCATTGCGGCTCTGCTTTGCTTCTTCATTGTCCTGCAGAGTGTCTTTGCAGCCATGAAGGAGAAAGGAAAACACTGATGAAAAAAATATGAAGCCTGATACAGATAAGAATGCTTTTATATCTTAAAAAAATCTGCTTGAAAACCTCATTTATTAACGATATCATAGACATATGGGGACTGATGGATCGTGATTCAGCGATCCGCAATTTCAAGAACAAATAAAGATGAAACAGTGTTGTTTATCGGAAAAACAGGAGGATTCGAATTATGGGAGTAAATGAAATCAGAGAAGCCATTCTCAATAAAAAGACGGCGCTTGGTATTGAATT
Organism: uncultured Blautia sp.; assembly: GCA_945872375.1. Classification (GTDB taxonomy): domain Bacteria; phylum Bacillota; class Clostridia; order Lachnospirales; family Lachnospiraceae; genus Blautia_A. Next base: position 378 of record CAMBYR010000163.1, read on the forward strand.
TGGTTCCACAAGAATTAAAGCGGTACTTGTGGATGATACCTTTACACCGATCGCATCAGGCGGTTATACCTGGGAAAATCGTCTGGAGAACGGCATCTGGACATATAGTCTGGATGACATCTGGAAAGGCATTCAGGCAAGCTATCAGGACATGGCAAAAGATGTTCAGGAAAAATACGGTGTGGAGATCACGGGGCTTGGTGCTCTTGGAATCAGTGCCATGATGCATGGATATATGCCTTTTAATAAAGAGGGCGAGCTGATGGTTCCGTTCCGCACCTGGAGAAATAATATTACGGGAGAAGCATCTGCCAGACTTCTGGAGCTGTTTAACTACAATATTCCCCAGAGATGGAGTATTGCACATCTTTACCAGGCAATCTTAAACGGGGAAGAGCATGTGAAGGATATTGACTACATCGCTACTCTGGATGCGTATGTGCACTGGAAGCTGACAGGAAAACGTGTTGTGGGAATCGGTTCCGCATCCGGCATGTTCCCCATTGATATCGAAACAAAGGATTATAACGCATCCATGCTGGAAAAATTTGAGGCTCTTACAGCACCATATGGATTCCCGTGGAAGATCCGGGATATTCTTCCCAAGTGTCTTCTTGCAGGAGAAGATGCAGGCTGCCTGACAGAAGAGGGTGCCAGACTTCTGGATGTTTCCGGAAAGCTTCAGGCAGGCGTTCCGCTTTGCCCGCCGGAAGGTGACGCAGGAACCGGTATGGTTGCCACCAACAGTGTAAAACAGCGTACAGGAAATACTTCTGCGGGAACTTCCGCATTTTCCATGGTAGTTTTGGAAAAAGATCTGTCCCGTCCGTATACGGAAATCGACATGGTTACGACACCGGATGGTGCTCTTGTTGCCATGGCTCATTCCAATAACTGTACCACAGACCTGAACTCCTGGGTGGGACTCTTTAAGGAATTCTCTCAGGCAATGGGCATGGAAGTGGATATGGACAAGCTGTACGGCACTCTTTATCATAAAGCCATGGAAGGAGATGCTGACTGCGGCGGACTTCTGTCCTACTGCTATTTCTCCGGCGAACATATGACAGGCTTTGAGGAAGGCAGACCGTTATTTGTGAAATCACCGGAAAGCCGATTCAACCTTGCAAACTTTATGCGCACCCATCTGTATACCTCGATTGCAGCAATGTGTGTGGGCCTGAACATTCTCTTTGAGAAAGAAGATGTGAAGCTTGACCGACTTATGGGACACGGCGGACTCTTTAAGACGGCCGGTGTCGGACAGCAGATCCTTGCAGATGCTGTCAATGCTCCGGTATCCGTAATGTCCACGGCAGGCGAAGGCGGTGCATGGGGAATCGCACTTCTGGCTTCCTATCTGATCAACAGGGAGGAAGGCGAAGCGCTGGAAGATTTCCTGGATAAAAAAGTCTTTGCCGGCAATGAGGGAACGACTCTGGAGCCGACACCGGAAGGCGTGGCAGGCTACCGTGTATTTATGGAAAATTACATGAAGGGACTTGGCATTGAACGTGCTGCTGTAGAAAGCGGTATCTGGTAAAGCCGGAATAAAATTGCGCCCGGGCATCTGGGAAAAAATCCAGATGCTTCAGGGCGTTTTTGTCTTTGAAGATTCGACATTTTTGGAGCAGAATAATTGCAAATATGGAATCAGAATGCTATAATGAGCCCAAAGGAAATTTAGCGGAAAGAGGAAAGGAACTATGAAAACAAGAAAGAAAATTCTTATGCTGATGCTTTCGGCAGCGTTAAGCGTTTCTTTTTCCATTCCGGCACAGGCGGAAGAATTCGGTGACGCTGTTTTTTCGGATGGCAGTATGGCAGTTCCGGAAACACAGACAGAGACTTCTTTTCAGGAACAGGAATCTGTAAAAGAAGAGTTATCCGGGGCTTCAGGATCATTCGGCGAAGTGTCGGAGGAGAGTGGACAGTCGGCAGAGGAGAAACTTCCCGATGAGTCTGTTTTTCAGGAAACAGATTTTTTTTCGGAAGAAACATCTGAGGAGCAGGAAGATACAGAGGTCTCCGATTTTGCAGATGAGGAGCTGTTTGAGGACGGCACCGGTCTGACTGCGGATGGAACGAATGCAAAAACAGGCTTTCAGGTTATCGGCGGAAAGACCTATTATATTCTTGAGGACGGAACTTATCTTAAAGGCGCTCTCAAGCTGGACGGAAAAGCGTACTGGTTTGACAAAACGACAGGCGAGATGCAGACAGGCGCTGTAAAGGTAGGCACCAGCAGCTGGTGCTTTTATCAGGAAGACGGCATCCGCGTGGAAGCAGGCTGGGTAGATTATAACGGCAATCGTTATTATGTAAATCCCTTGTCCAGAAGACTTTTGAAGGGCTGGCAGGAAATTGACGGGAAAACGTACTACTTCAACGCTTACGATGACTGTGCCATGCTTCGGGGCTGCCTGAAGCGCAAGGGAAAAGTTTACTGGTTTGACAAGACTTCAGGTGCACAGCAGAAGGGACTTGTAAAGGTTGGAAGCAACTGGTACTTCTTCAGACCGGATGACGGAAGCCGGGTGAACGGCGGCTGGATAGAATACAATGGAAACCGTTATTATGTGAATTCGGTAAATAAAAGACTGCTGAAAGGTTTTCAGGTGATTGACGGAAAAACCTATTATTTTAACTCCGGAAAGAAATGTGCCATGACGAAGGGATGCCTGAAAGTGAATGGAAAAACCTACTGGTTTCATAAGACGACAGGTGTTCAGGAAAAAGGAATCATTGTTTTACCTTCGGGACGCTACTACTTTGGAGAAGACGGCAGCCGTGTGGACGGAGGATGGGTCACATATCAGGGAGCATCCTATTATGTAGATCCTAAGCTTCATCGATTCTGCGGAGGCTGGAAAACCATCAACGGCAAAGAATATCATTGTAACACCGTCACAGGTGTAATGGATAAGGGACTGGTGGAAGTTGACGGATACATCTATTTCTTTGCGGATTCAGGGGAAAGACGTACCGGATTCATCAGCATCGGATCCTCCACCTACCTCTTTAATCCGTATCTGTGCATTGGAAAACAGGTTTTTGGCGGAAAAACCTATTTCCTTAAGAACGATGGCCAGCTGATGAAAAATGTGGTTCCCTATGATGCAGACGGAAAGCATTATAAGATCGATGCCAATGGCGTGGCAACAGAGCTTTCCTATGAACAGTACCGTGCAAATCTGGTATTGAATCAGATCGGCAGAGATCTTCGGACAGCATTTAACTGGTCATCCAACCTGACTTATTACAGATACTGTGATGATGTACCGGCAGGTATGACGAAATGTCAGTGGTACTCCAGATATGGTTTTGAAAGAGGCTGCGGCAACTGTCATGTAATGGCATGTACCTTCTATCAGATGGCGGTCGCTCTGGGCTATGAAGCACATTATGTATATGGTTACGTTCCTCTGGCCAGCGGAGGTGTGGGCCATCATGGATGGGTGGAAATTGTGATCAATGGAACCACTTACGTATGTGATCCGGATTTCTACTATAACATGAGAAGAAAAGGAAGCAGCCTGACAGGTTATATGATTACCTACGGTACTCCGGGTACCTGGATGTACCAGAATTATCACAGAGAAACTTAAATAAACAGAAAGGACATATGAGACATGAAGAAGAAAATCCTGGCAGCAGTGATGGCTGGATTTATGACAATGACAGTGATGACTGCCGGTGTGGCAGCAGAAGCAGCAGAAGCGCAGACCGAGGAGGCAGCACAGGAAGACGCAGAGGAAGCACAGGAAGATGCAGAAGCAGAGGAGCCTGAGGAGGAGATCAAGGTCCTTGGAACGAAAACAAAGGATTGTTTTGAAGTAAAGATGAAAAACTGTACCACAAGACTGATTACAGGTGTGGCAGTGAAAAAACTGGAGGATACGCAGTTTTCCGATAATCTTCTGGAAGAAGAGGAGCTCTTTGACAGAGATGAGACAAGAATCCTGTACTACAATCCGGATCCGGATGCAGAACCGGTAGATGAAACCGAAGAAGCAGCGGAGGAAGAGGCTGAAGAAGCAGTGGAAACCGTGGATGAAGAAGCAGCAGAGGCTGCAGATGCAGAAGCAGCCGCAGATGCGGACGAAATGCTTACTTACGAAGGCTATGATATTCAGATCACCTTCCAGGAGGATGGAGCAAACCTTGTTCTTCATTCCTTCCCGTTTGAGGATATGACAGAGTGTGAACTGTATGCGGAGGACGGCGTGGTTTTCCTGAGATATGAAAGCCTTGCTACTGGAGAAGCCGTAGATACAAAAGAAGCACAGATCTCCATTATGCTGGAAGAGCAGGCTGCCGCAGCAGCAGCCCAGGAGGCACAGAAAGCACAGCAGGCAGCTGCACAGTCTTCTTCCGGTCAGACCTACCAGGAGCCGGTTTATGAAGAACCGGTATATGAGGAGCCGGTATACCAGGAGCCGGTATATGAGGAACCGGTTTATGAAGAACCTGCACCGGCAGAGCCTTCGGGCGGCGATGATGTGTGCCTGGACGGAGGCCTTGTATACTGATTTCTGATACAATGATAATAAGAAGTTGGGGTCAAAAGCCCCCAACTATGATACCTACGGATTGCTCCGTGCTTTGCACTCTCACAATCCTACCCGACATTCGCATATCGTGGGATTATAATCCCACTTTTATGCTC
>CAMBYR010000164.1 GCA_945872375.1 uncultured Blautia sp.
CGCGGGATATACGCTGATCTACAATTCCTACGGATTGATCTTATCAGCCCATCAGCCCTTTACGTCTGCGGAAGCAGCCGTATCTGAGGAAACGGATATTGTATCCAATCAGGTATCCGTACGTTATACATCGACCAGGAGACTGGTGGGAGATACAGATAACGGAAAGGCACTCCGAGAAAGAATTGATGAGCTGATTCACCTTCTTGACGCATATCGCAGGGGCATCATTAAGGAGAAAAAGTAAAAAAAACTTTACAGAACTTTTTTCGTTCTATATAATAGGGGACGTATTGATGGATGAAATTGCATACAACATGAATTTAAGAATGAGATGAAAAGGAGAATAAAGAAATGGGTGGAGTTTTTGGCGTAGCTTCAAAGACAAGCTGTGTTTTAGATCTTTTTTTCGGGATTGATTATCATTCCCATCTTGGCACACGAAGAGGCGGCATGGCAGTTTATGACAGGGAAAAGGGTTTTGACAGAGCGATTCATAACATCGAAAATTCACCTTTCCGAACAAAGTTTGACAGAGACGTTTCTGAACTGACAGGATGTCTTGGAATCGGCTGTATTTCCGATACAGAGCCGCAGCCGCTTCTGGTACGTTCCCATCTTGGAAACTTTGCGATTACCACAGTTGGAAAAATCAACAATATGGATGAACTGATCGCGCATTCCTTTAAAAACGGATGTACGCATTTCCTCGAAATGAGCGGTGGGAATGTGAACGCTACGGAAATGGTTGCTTCGCTGATCAATCAGAAGGGCAGTATTGTAGAGGGAATTCACTATGCCCAGGAAATGATCGAGGGTTCCATGTCCATGCTGATCCTTACCCCAAAGGGGATTTTTGCGGCACGCGACCGTCTGGGACGCACACCGCTGATCGTGGGAAGAAAAGAAGATGCATATTGTGTATCCTTTGAAAGCCATGCGTATATTAATCTGGGATATGAGGATTACCAGGAACTGGGACCTGGGGAAATCATGTATATCACGCCTGAAGGGGCAGAGACACTGCAGGCGCCCGGAAAGGAAATGCGTGTTTGTTCTTTCCTGTGGGTTTACTACGGTTACCCGACCTCTACCTATGAGGGAGTGAATGTGGAAGAAATGCGTTATCGATGCGGAGATATACTTGCAGAACGTGATTTCGGAGAGGTGAAGCCGGACATTGTGGCCGGTGTTCCGGATTCCGGTATTGCCCATGCAATCGGTTATGCAAATCGTTCCGGCGTTCCCTTTGCACGTCCTTTCATCAAATATACACCTACCTGGCCACGTTCATTTATGCCTACCCAGCAGAGCCAGCGTAATCTGATCGCAAGAATGAAGCTGATTCCGGTTCACAAACTGATCAAGGATAAGAGCCTTCTGATGATCGATGACTCCATTGTCCGCGGAACACAGCTTCGGGAAACAACAGAATTTCTTTATAATAACGGAGCAAAAGAGGTACATATCCGCCCGGCCTGCCCGCCGCTTTTATATGGCTGCAAATATCTGAACTTCTCCCGTTCCAAATCTGAAATGGATCTGATCACCAGGGGAATTATTGCAAAGCGCGAGGGAGATCAGGTAGACAATAAGGTTCTGGCAGATTATGCAAATCCGGATTCTTCCAATTATAAGGAAATGGTGGAAGAAATCCGTAAAGAACTGAATTTTACAACGCTGAGATATCATCGTCTGGATGACCTGAAGGCATCCATTGGTATTGAACCCTGCAAGCTGTGTACCTACTGTTGGAACGGCCAGGAGTGATGACCGCCCGGGGCAGCGTATGACAGACAGAGGTGAGATTTTTGAAAAGAAAGAAAAACATGCTGAAACTGCTTCTGATCGTTCTGATCTTTCTGTTTCTGCTTCTGGGAGCGGCAGCACTGCTCCTTTCCAGATATCAGGACAAAGTGGAAAGAGAGCACAGGAAGCAGGAGACCATTGAAAAACTGGAAAGCATCCCGGTCGTGACACCGACTCCGGCTGTGACGATCACGCCGACACCGCTGCCCACAGCGACTCCTACACCCACTCCGATGGTTACCGTGGCGCCGGCCTTTACCCCGGAAAACTATATGGGACAATGGTACAGCTCGGATGGACTTGCTTCGGTACAGATTTATGAACTGACAAATAAATATGTCTCCCTGTATTTTTCACAGGCAAATTCTTCGGGAACGTCTGTCTGCGAGGCAGAGATTCATGCCGAGGTTGCCGGGAACGCTGCCGAGTTTTATTTTACAGACTCTCAGGGGAATCAGGCCGGAGGAAATCTTATTTTCGACCCCAGCGGCCTTTACGTGCGGATCTCTACGATGGCATTGTCCGGAGCACCTGTTTATCCGCAGGTAAATGGAATTCTGAAAAGGGAACGGCCGGAGGTGAAGCAGCCGGATCCCACACCGACACCTGTGCCTGCCGTGGAAACAGCAGGAAATCCGGAAGAGTATTATTTCCCGGACAGCAATACACGGCTTTTGACAGATGAGGAGCTTTCCGCCTATTCATCGGCAGATCTGGAACTGGCGAAAAATGAGATCTATGCCCGTCATGGAAGAATGTTTGTGACAGAGCGGATCGCAGAGTATTTTAACAGCAAATCCTGGTATCAGGGAACGATTGACCCACAGACTTTTGATGCACAGCAGTCCTCCATCTTTAATGAGACGGAGCTTGCCAATATTCAGAAGATCCTTCAGTGGGAAGAGAAAAAACGAAATGAGGGAAACTGACCGGAAATTGTTTTCGGCAGAAAAACGCCGCAGGATGCACAGCACATTCTGCGGCGTTTTTGACACAGGAAATCATTGGAAATGTACGGCATCACAGCCTTATTTTTCGTCCGTTCTTCCTACCAGATAATCAATGCTGGTATGATAGTAATCGGCCAGACGAATCAGCATTTCGATGGGAATACCTCTGCTTCCGGTTTCATAATGAGAGTAGGAACGCTGGCTGATGTGAAGAATTTCGCTGATTTGTTTCTGGGAAAGATCAGAATCGATTCTCAAATCCTGGATTCTTTGAAATTTCATGGGTGACCTCCTTTTGTGATTTTGAAAGGTATCGGTGCCTGCCTTTCTATTTAAAGAAAGTATAGTTCAGAAAGAAATATACTCTTGCGTTTTGGAGCAAAATGGTCTATAGTTATATCATTGAAATGTCTATTTGCCGTATATGCGGTATCCTGTTACAATCCCATAAAATAATAATTTCAGACGGAATGCCGGAAAATCGGGGAGAAGGCAGTTCTGCAGAAAGGAGCAGAAATGTTTGCCAATGTTCTTACTGCGTCCATTCAGGGAATGGAAGTTTGTCCGGTTCAGGTGGAGGCCGATGTCAGTGACGGTCTTCCCTCTTTTACGATGGTTGGGTTCCCTTCGGCTCAGGTAAGGGAAGCCCAGGACCGTGTTCGCACGGCTTTGAAAAATAATGGAATTGCTTTGCCGCCCAGGAGGATTACGGTCAATCTTGCTCCGGCAGATATCCGAAAAGAAGGAGCCGGATTTGATATGCCTGTTGCAGCAGCTCTTCTGGCAGCTGCCGGAATTTTTAAGCCTGAGCTTTTAAAAGGAATTATGATGGCCGGAGAAATCAGTCTGAATGGCGAGATCAGAGGGATTTCCGGAATTCTTCCCATGGTGATCAAAGCCAGGGAAGAGGGACTTCGGTTTTGTATGATTCCCTGGGAGAATCTGCGAGAAGGAAGGCTGATCGAGGATATTCCCGTGATCGGTGTGAAAAACCTGGAGGAAATGATACGGTTTCTGAAAGACCCGGAAAGCTTTCAAAACAGCCGGGAGCAGGAAATCGTCTCAGAGAGGGATGAGACTTCAAACGAGAACATGGATTCTTTGGATTTTTCAGATATACGGGGCCAGGAAAGCGTGCGCCGTGCAGTGGAAATTGCAGTCAGCGGCTTTCATAATATTTTGCTCATCGGTCCTCCGGGTGCGGGGAAAACCATGATCGCACGCAGAATCCCCACAATTTTGCCGGAGCTGACCTTTGAAGAAGGGCTGGAACTGACAAAAATCTACAGCATTTCCGGGCTGTTATCCCGGGAACAGCCCTTTATCAAAATGCGGCCGTTCAGAAGCCCTCATCATACCTGCTCTCCTCAGGCTCTTGCAGGAGGCGGGAAAAATCCAAGACCCGGAGAGGTGACTCTGGCACATCGAGGTGTCTTATTTCTGGATGAAATGCCGGAATTTTCCAGGCGAAGTCTGGAAATCCTTCGGCAGCCGCTGGAGGACAGAAACATTCATATTTCCAGAGTCAATGGAAATTACGAGTTTCCTGCCGGATTTATTCTCTGTGCCGCCATGAATCCCTGTCCCTGCGGACACTATCCTGATATGAATCTCTGCAGGTGCACAGCCGGGGAGGTGGCGCACTATCTGGGAAAAATCAGTCAGCCGCTTCTTGACCGGATCGATCTTTGCGCCGATGTAAGTCCTGTGGGATTTGCTGAGATCAGCAAATGTAAGCGCGGGGAGTGCTCTGCCGACATCCGGAAGCGCGTGGAAGCTGTCCATCAGATTCAGAAAGAGCGCTATCACGAAGAAAAGTACAGCTTCAACGGAGAATTAAAAAGCAGCGGAGTGGAAAAATACTGCCGGATGACTCCGGAGGCATCGGCACTTCTTCAGAAGGCTTTTGATACCATATCCTTAAGTGCCAGGTCTTATCACAGAATTCTTAAGGTGGCAAGGACCATTGCTGATATGGAAGGCGAGGAGATGATCGGCAGCGGCCATGTGGCAGAGGCGTTATCTTATCGCGCGTTTGATAAAAAATACTGGAGCTGAGTCATAATTGAGAAAAACGGGAGGTATTTTATATGGAAGGAACAGATGCAGGAACCATTCGCTGTATAGATTATTATAGCAGAGAATATCCGGAAAAACTGAGGAATTATGCAGATATGCCGTCTGCTCTTTATGTCAGAGGCAGACT
>CAMBYR010000165.1 GCA_945872375.1 uncultured Blautia sp.
CTCGCCCAGTTCCTGAGAACTGACTTCTTTAATCATCCGGTTAGCGTACCCTTGTTCGATCTGATCGGCGATCTGCTCCAGCTTTTCCACCGGCACAGGGCGTTTCTCGCAGGCTTTCAGCAGCCCGCCCAACAGTTTGTTCCGATCGAACATTTCCCGGGATTTGTCCCTTTTAACTACCACCAAGGGGGTAGTCTCTACAAATTCATAGGTGGTAAAACGTTTTCCACACACTTCGCACATCCTTCTCCTTCTGATGGAATTGGTATCCTCCACCGGTCTGGAATCCACTACTTTTGTATTATCCTGATTACAAAATGGACATCTCACAGCGTCTTCTCCCCTCGCTCCCTTTATGAATCTAATCTGTATGATTATCTTTATTATACTTTATTCCGGTAAAGAATGTCAATCAAAGACACTGCATATTTCAGCACTTTTCTGCATAAATTAGGAAAAAAGTGCCTGTTCGGTAACTATTCAGAACTGTGAAGGTACTGAACAGTTACCCTGTTTGTAAAAGCAGTACAGGTATCCTTCTGTTGAGAGTCATCCTATGCGAATCTGTGAATTAAAGCAAAAAGAAGTCATCAACACCTGCACCTGCAAAAGTCTGGGCTGTCCTGCTGACATTGAATTCGACTGTAATACAGGCTGCATTACCGCACTTGTCATGCCGGGTCCCGGACGCTTCTGCTGCCTCTTCGGCAAAGAAAACGAATGCGTCATTCCATGGAAATGTATCTGCCAGATCGGAGACGACATTATCCTGGTGAGTATCCGGGAAGATCAATTTGTCAAGGGCTGATATTTTTTATATTTTCCCGAAAAAAGAATATTTATCCTCCTGGCTGAGAATCATTTCAATATAGCGTTTCCAAGACAGCCTCTTGTTTTCGAAACACTATAGCAGCAGCAAAAGAAAGAAGGAGGAAATTTCTGATGGCGCTTAATAAAGTAGAAATCTGCGGTGTAAATACTTCCCGTCTGCCCATTCTGAAAGCTGATGAAAAGGAAGAACTGTTCCGAAGAATCAGAGAAGGCGACCGGGAAGCCCGTGAAGAGTACATCAAAGGCAACCTGCGTCTGGTATTAAGTGTGATCAAACGTTTTCAGAACAGCAGCGAAAATGCAGATGATCTTTTTCAGATCGGCTGTATCGGTCTGATGAAGGCCATTGATAATTTTGACACCACCCTGAACGTGAAATTTTCCACATACGCTGTCCCTATGATCATTGGCGAGATCCGGCGTTATCTGCGGGATAACAATTCCATCCGTGTCAGCAGATCTCTCCGCGATATTGCCTACAAAGCGATTTATGCAAAAGAAAACTATATCAAAACCCACGACAGTGAACCTACCATCACGGAAATTGCCGAGGAAATCGGCATCGATAAGGAAACCATCGTCTATGCCCTGGACGCCATCCAAAGTCCTGTAAGCCTCTACGAGCCGGTCTACACCGAGGGCGGCGACACGCTCTATGTCATGGATCAGATCAGCGACAAAAAGAACCGGGAAGATCGCTGGATCGAGGACCTTTCCCTTCGGGAGGCCATGTCCCGGCTGGGAGACCGGGAACGCCACATCATTGAACTCCGTTTTTACGAGGGACGGACCCAGATGGAAGTCGCCGATGAGATCGGTATTTCCCAGGCACAGGTCAGCCGTCTGGAAAAAAATGCCCTGAAAGCCATGAAAAACTACCTGCGTCCTTAGCAGGTAGTTTTTCCAGGTACCTTTATTTTACACGATCCAGTGTTTTTTCAATTTCTTCAATCACGATCCTCAGAGCCTTGATCCTTGCGTATTTCTTATCCACAGACTCCAGAATATGCCATGGCGCATATACGGTACTGGTCTTTTGAAGCATCTCGTCCACCGCTGTTTCATATGCATCCCATTTTTCCCGGTTTCTCCAGTCTTCATCCGTGATCTTCCACTGTTTTTCCGGATTATTCTGCCGGTCTGTAAAGCGGGCAAGCTGGGTACCCTTGTCAATATGAACCCAGAACTTGATGATCACTGCTCCCCAGTCCGAAAGCTCCTTTTCAAACTCGTTGATCTCATTATAGGCACGCTTCCAGTCATTTTCACTGCAGAAGCCCTCAAGACGTTCCACCATCACACGTCCATACCAGGTACGGTCAAAGATGGCAATATGTCCATCCTTGGGAAGACGAGTCCAGAAGCGCCAGAGATAATGACGGGCTTTTTCGTGGGGCTCCGGGCTGGCAATCGGATGGACTTCAAATCCTCTGGGATCCAGTGCCCCTGTGATCCGTTTGATATTTCCGCCCTTTCCTGCCGCATCCCATCCCTCGTAGGTGATGATCACCGGTACTCTTCTTCTGTAAAGACGATTGTGAAGCTCTCCCAGTTTCTTCTGAAGCTCCTTCAGCTCTTTCCGGTATTCTTCCTCTTCAATGACTTTCCCCTCCAGCTCCACTTCCTGAAGCTTCGGCATCTTCACAAGGGGGAAGACATTCTGCAGAATCGGTACGGAATGTGCGCTGTTCTGCATGGCAATTTCGATTCCCTCCACCAGAAGCTCCGTGGCCTGAAGTTCTGCCCACTTTTTATCTGACGCATCGATAATGTACCAGGGCGATGTGGACATATTGGTATCCTGAAGATAACGGTCAAAGACCTTTCTGCATTTCTTGTAATGCTCATTCTGCCACTGATCGGACTCCGATACTCTCCAGGCTGTATCCTTGTCGCTTAACAGCCGTTCCATCCGGGCCGTCTGGTCTTTTTTCTCAATCTGCATAAAGAATTTCAGTACCAGATATCCATTGTCTGTAAGCTGTCTTTCAAACCGCTTGATGCTGTCAATGCGTTTAGCATACTCCGCTTCCGAAAGAATCTCCTTTAGCACCTCATCTGTGGTTTCTTCCATCCAGCCTCCATCCAGAAACGTAAATTTTCCGGCCTCCGGAATCTGCTTCATATAGCGGTACAGAAACGGTCTTCGAAGCTCTTCCTCTGAAGGTGCGGACATCGTTGCCACCTTGAAAAATCTGGGATCGATATTTTTAATGATCCTTCCAATGGTGCTCCCCTTTCCGGAAGCGCCCCAGCCCTCAAACAGCACCAGAACAGGCAGCTTGTGTTCTTTGATCCTCATCTGCAGTTCATACAGACGTGTGCGGGCTCTGTCCAGCCGCATTTCCAGTTCCTCTTTCTCCGGAATCTCTCCGGGAATCCGGTTTTTCAGCATACGCATCACCTCATTTCTTATTGATTTGTTATGGATTTCTTAATCGTTTTCATCCCTGCGAGTCATTGGTAAGATGCATGCGGTCCAGTACATAAAATACAAGGCTTAAAAGCATTCCAACCACACAGGCAAGAACCATTCCGGTAAGCTGTACATTTCCAAGATTCAGGGAAATGCCGGACAGGCCGATGACAAAGATCACCGAAGTCAGCGTCAGGTTTCTGTTTTTGCCATAATCCACTTTGTTGTCCACCAGAATACGAAGGCCGGATGTACCGATCATACCGTACAGAAGAATGGAGATACCGCCGATGACCGGTCCCGGAATGGTGCTGATCAGTGCGGAAAGCTTACCGCAGAAAGCAATCAGGATGGACAGAACAGCCGCACCGCCGATCACACGAACACTGTATACGCCGGTAACCGCCATTACACCGATAGTCTCTCCGTATGTGGTTGTGGGAACAGAACCGATCATACCGGAAATAGCTGTGGAAAAGTTATCTGCAAAAATGGAACGATGAAGTCCCGGATCCTTCAGAAGATCGCGTCCCACGATCTTGCTGGTAACGATCTGATGTCCGATGTGCTCGGATGTGATCACCAGAAGGACAGGAAGGATGGTCAGCACTGCATCTGCCTTGAATTTTGCCAGATGGAAATTGGGAACCGCAAACCAGGATGCGTTCATCACCTCACCGAAGTCAAGAATTCCGCAGCATGCAGCCGCAATATAGCCGCAGATGATGGCAATGAGGATCGGGATGACGGAGAGGAAACCACGGAACAGTACCTGACCGAAAATTGCCACTCCAAGAGTCACCAGAAATACGATGACATTTTTCATATCCACTTTTTCTACACCTGTAAGACCTGCTGTGGATGCCGCGGAACCTGCCAGCTCCAGGCCGATCAGAGCAACAACCGGACCCATGGCTGCCGGCGGAAGTACCACATCGATCCACTCTGTGCCGAATTTATAGATGATAAAGGCAAGCACACAGCCCAGAAGTCCGACAACAACAAAACCGCCCTGAGCATACTCAAATCCGTACTTTGCGATTACAACGCCGGCCGGCGCCAGAAAAGCAAAGCTGGAACCCAGGTAAGCCGGTGCCTTTCCTTTTGTGATCAGAATAAACAGCAATGTTCCCACACCGTTCATAAAAAGAACAATGGCAGGGCTGATTCCGAAAATAAACGGTACCAGAACCGTTGCTCCAAACATGGCAAACATGTGCTGGATACTTAAGGGTACCAGAAGCTTTACCGGGACTTTTTCGTCCACCTGAATGATTTTCTTTTCCACGTTTTTTTCCTCCATTATCATTTTTTTGTGCAATATGTACATTCATTTTCCTGCTCATTATAGCAGGATTTCAGTCATTTTGCTATATTTTTTTGAAAGTAGCAGAATATTACACAGCAGAATTTTTTTCTGGTATACTGGTATAAACTCACTTATCTGTTCACATTCACACAAACAATATCAAGAAAGAGAGGTATCCTTATGAAACGTCATTTTTTCACATTTTTCCTCTGTTTTTCCCTGATTTCCTGTTTATCTGCTTCCGCCCTTCCGGTTTATGCAGAATCCTCCGATTCCGTCGGAAAAATTCACTTTGCCGAAGATTATCAGGAAATCTATGAAATCCTCAAAGAAGTTTCCTATGATCTGCCTGTGGATTACATCATAGAAGACTCTTATGTTGAAGAGGATATC
>CAMBYR010000166.1 GCA_945872375.1 uncultured Blautia sp.
GCAGCTTCTGATCCTCTTCCACCACCAGCTTTGCCCGTCCCCAGTCGGGAAGTCCCACACCCACACCGGCATTTTTCATGGCACAGGCAAGTCCCACCGGCTTACCTTCTGCCCATGCGGCATCATATTCCGCTTTCACAGCCTCCAGCGTTTCCACAAGGCCGGTGGATTCATCTACGATCTGACCATTTGGCAGAACTCCGCCAGGACGGATAGCATTCCTGTAACGAATTTCCCAGGGGGTGATCCCCACTTTATCAGCCATCATATTCAAAAGTGACTCGATGGCAAAGCATGTCTGTGTCACGCCAAATCCGCGAAAAGCTCCTGCCGGCGGATTGTTTGTATAGTAGGAGGTTCCCTCGATTTCAAAGTTTTCATAGGCATAGGGACCCGCCGCATGAGTACAGGCACGTTCCAGTACAGGGCCTCCCAGGGAGGCAAATGCTCCTGTATCCGAAATCACCTTTGCCTTTACCCCCAGAATCTTTCCGTTTTCATCACATCCCAACGTAAAATCCATGGAAAACGGATGGCGTTTGGGATGAATCAGAAGAGATTCCGCCCTGGTGAGCCGTACCTTTACAGGACGCCTTGTCAGGTAGGCGATCAATGCTGCGTGATGCTGCACTGTCATATCTTCCTTGCCGCCAAATCCGCCGCCTACCAGCGCATTTTCACATTTGACCCGATCTGTTCCCAGCATCAGGCTGCACTCATGCTTGGTACAGTAGGCAGACTGATCTGTTGACAGGATCATCACGTCATCATCTTCATCAATGTATGCAACGGCACACTCTGGTTCCAGAAATGCATGCTCTGTCCACGGTGTTTCAAAATGATGGCTGATTACATGCGCAGACTCTTTAATGGCTTTATCTGCATTTCCCCTGTTTACCAGCTTATGGGCCTGCACATTGGACGCTTCTTCATCAAATACCCTTGGTGCATCCGGGGCTGCTGCTTCTTCAGGGCTTCTGACTGCCGGAAGGACCTCATATTCCACCCTGATCAGCTTTTTGGCCTTTTCCACCGTTTCCATATCCTCTGCAGCCACAAGTGCAATGGCATCTCCCAGATAATGGGTAAGTCCTCCCACCGGAATCATAGTGTACTGATCATGCTTAATATGCCCGATCTTATTTTGTCCGGGAATATCCTCTGCCGTAAACACACCGATCACACCCGGAAGCTCCTTTGCTTTGGAAGTGTCAATGGATAGAATTCTGGCTCTCGGATATTTGCTCCGGAGGGCAGAACCGCAACACATTCCCTCCAGATAATAATCATCCGGATATTTGCCATATCCGCAGACCTTTTCCTCCACATCCAGACGATGAACTCTGGAACCGATCTTCCAGTCATCCTCACTTTTTTCCGGTATTTTTCCTTCACGGAGGATCTTTGCCGAAAGCTTTACTGCCTTAATGATCTTCACATATCCGGTACACCGGCAGTAATTATTTCGAAGAGCATATTTGATTTCTTCCTCATCAGGGTCCGGATTTTTGTCCAGAAGTGCCTTGGTGCACATCACCATTCCGGGAATGCAGAAGCCGCACTGAACGGCTCCTGCTTCTCCATAGGCATAGGTAAATACCCTGGACTCCCACTCACTTAACCCTTCTGTCGTAATGATATTTCTGCCCTCCAGCTTATCTGTCGTGGGCACACAGGATTTGCAGGTTTCCCCGTCTATGATGACGGTACACGCCCCGCAGGCACCCTGACTGCATCCGTCCTTTACAGAAGTGAGATGCATTTCATCTCTCAGGAACCGAAGCAGAGACTGTTTTTTATCGGTTGTGACACTCTTTCCATTTACGGTAAATGTATACATATTTACTCCAATCTTCCGGCTCCTGATTCAAAAGCCGGCTTGTTACATCAAAAGATAACGGTAATCATCGATTACGGCGCAGATCAGCTTACGAAGCCCTGCATAAAGCTTATCTGCCGGATCATCCGCTTTACAGTCCACAATGTTTCCAAGGAAACGAACCCTGCAGGTTTTTGACGCAGGATCAAGGACTGTAAATCCATCGTTGGTGCTGTCAGCCATATCTGCTTCTGAAGCAAACAGGGTAAATTTATCTTTATACGGTGCGCTTGTGTATGGACAGAAGGTTCTGCAGTTGCCGCACTCATTGCACATGTAATCCACATGGATCACCTGATTCATCTCCATGCCCGGCACTTTAATGGAAATATTAGCACGGTTCGGACATACATCCACACAGTTTTCACAAACCTTATTACAGGTCAGGCATCTGTCGCTTTCCTTCTGCGCTTCACTGCTCTCTCCAAGGATCGCCTTCTTTGCGAAACACTCTTCCTCTGTTCCCGGAGCCGGCTGATCCTTCACAATATCCTTTCCGAGAATGGCTTTTGCCGCTTTCTGTGCGTCACGGATGGCCTCTACGATCGTTGCTGCGCCGCCGGCACCGTCACCTGCAAGATAAACGCCTTCCACACTGGATTCCAGTGTTTCCGGATTTAATTTTGCCTTTCCGCGTTCATTCACATGAATTCCGTTTGCTTCATAAAATGCTGTGGGAACCTTTTCTCCAACTGCCACCAGCACCGTATCCGCCGGTATTTCTTCCAGAACATCGGTCTCTGTCACACCGGCACGTCCGGATGCATCCATGGTACCAAGCTCCATTTTTCTGCAGATCAGTTTTCCGTTTTCCAGACTTACCGGAGACAACAGTTCTTTAAACTCGATGCCTTCCTCCAGTACTTCCAGAAGCTCGTCTTCAGCCGCCGGCATATAGCGTTTGGTTCTTCTGTAAACAAGATAAACGTTTTCCACGCCTTCGGTACGTTTTGCTGCTCTTGCCGTGTCCATCGCCGTATTTCCGCCGCCGATCACGACAACATTCTTACCAAGTTCAACTTTTCCGTTCTTTGCTTTAAAGTCAGCAAGGAATTTCAGCGCATTGACGGTTTCTCCCTTTTCCAGCTTCAGAGTTCCCGGTTCGCCGGCACCTGTCGCTACGATCACCGCATCAAAGCCCTGCGCCTTCAGATCTGCCACAGAGGTGATCTCCGTACCGGTCTTAATCGTAACGCCCATCTTCTCAATAAAGGAGATGTCTTTCTCAATCGCGCTGTCCGGAATACGGAATCCCGGAATGACGTAGCGAATCACTCCGCCCAGCTTTTCCTGTTTTTCAAAGATCGTAACATCCGCACCTTCCCGTGCCAGGAAATATGCAGAAGCGATGCCGGCCGGACCGCCGCCGATTACGGCTGCCTTTTTGCCGTTTTTCGTTCCTGCCTGAATTTCTCCTATGACAGCATCATATCCATGTTCAGCGGAAAGAAGCTTGGTTCTACGGATATTTACCGGCTCATCGTAGAAGTTACGGGTACATTTATACATACAATGATGTGCGCAGAGCGTACCGGTAATGAACGGCAGCGCATTCTTTTCCAGAATCACGCGAAGTGCCCCGGCATAATCTCCTTCTCCTGCCAGCTTCACATAGCTGGTGATATCCTGATGAATGGGACATCCGTCCTGACATGGTGCAAAGAAGCAGTCCAGAAGCGGAACCTCCCTGTCATTTTTCCGTTTGGGAAGGGGCTTAATGCTCTTCACATGATGCTTATCTGTTTTTGCGTCTTCCGCCAGTTTTTCCAGAGCCTCCACATCAATGCCTGTCCACTCTGCCACGCCATCCTTCATGATCTTTTCCGCCATCTGGGAGAATCTCTGGTATCCGCCCGGCTTCAGAATATTGGTAGCAACCGTTACCGGCCATACGCCGCAACCCACGATTCTGTCAATGTTGAAGTAATCTGCACCGCCGGAGTACGCAATCCTTAAGTTTCCGTCAAATTCTCTGGAAAGCTTTGCAGCCAGAGAAATAGACAGCGGAAACAGTGCTTTTCCTGACATATACATTTCTTCACTTGGAAGCTCATTTCTCGTCACATCTACCGGGAAGGTATTGGTGATCTTGACGCCAAAGGCCAGTCCGAGCTCGTCTGCAAGCGCCTGAAGTCTGTGGAACATGGGCACTGCATCCTTATACTGCAGATCGTCCAGGAAATGGAAATCGCCGAACATCATGTAATCATAGCCCATCTCATCCATGGTCTTTCTTGCAAATTCATAGCCAAGAAGTGTCGGATTACATTTGATAAAGGTGTTTAGATGCTTCTCCTTAAACAGATGATTGGCAATACTCTCGATCTCATTCGGCGGACATCCGTGCAGCGTGGAAATGGTTGCGGAATTGCAGATTTCTGACGGAATCGCCTCAATATCTTCTTTTGTAACCTTTTCAAATTTATCAGCATTTGCAAGGAGCCATTCCCGGCATTCACGGAAAACCTCTGTGTTCTTCGCATCTTTCATGCTGTCGATAAAGGTATCGATCTTTGGCTCTTTGATGCCTGCCAGGTCATATCCCACAGAAATATTAAACTGGAATCCATCTGTATCTCCCAGTCCGAATTCCTTTGCCATGACATGAAGAACAAACCAGGCCTTGATATATTCTCCCATCGCCTGAGGAACATAAAGCTCTGTGGACCATTCACAGTTATACCCCTCATCCTCTGCAAGAATACAGGGTCTGTTGATGCATGCTGCCAGCTCATCACCATCCATTTTCTGAACGGTTTTCAGTTCAAAAAAGCGTGCCCCTGCATAGTAGGATGCAATGATATTCTGCGCAAGCTGTGTATTCGGGCCTGCAGCCGGACCAATGGGTGTTTCCAGATTTCTTTCAAAAATCTTCATTTTTTTGGAGGTGTCTGCCGCATAAGGTCTGTGCACCCCAAATACAGTGCCCTTTGTTTTCTTTTCGCTTAAGACCCAGTCCATAATCTGACCAAAAGGCATGCATG
>CAMBYR010000167.1 GCA_945872375.1 uncultured Blautia sp.
AAAATAAAGGAGGCCTCCAGCCATGACTGAAGTATTTTTCAAAGGACTTTTCGACAACAGTATGACTGCCGTCATCAGCATACCGGATTTTCTGCTCTGTATCGGCTGTTCTCTGCTGATCGGTCTGATTCTGGCATTTACATACATGTACCGTTCCCGGTTCACCAAAAGCTTTATTCTGACACTGGCACTCCTTCCGGCCGTTGTCTGCGTAGTCATCATGATGGTTAACGGCAATGTCGGAGCAGGTGTGGCCGTAGCCGGTGCATTCAGCCTTGTACGTTTTCGTTCGGCGCCCGGAACCGCCCGGGAAATCACCATGCTGTTTCTTGCCATGGGATCCGGCCTGATCTCCGGAATGGGATATCTGGGCTTTGCTCTTCTTTTCACCATCATCATGTGCCTGATCAGCATACTCTACACCCGAGTGGACTTTGGATGCCGGAAAAATGCTGCGGCTTATAAGACACTGAGCATTACCATTCCTGAAGACCTAGATTATACCGGTGTTTTCGATGAAATTCTGAAGGAATATGCCTCTTCCTTCGAGCTGATTCGGGTTAAGTCCACCAATATGGGAAGTATGTTCCATCTGACTTACAATCTGACTCTTCGGGATATCACCAAAGAAAAGGAAATGATCGACAGGCTTCGCTGCAGAAACGGCAACCTGGAAATTACCGTTTCCCGACAGGAAAATATGATCACAGAACTATGAAAGGATGTGAATTTTATGAAACGAAAAAAAATATCAACATTTCTTCTGGCGCTGGCACTGGCATCCGGAGAGCTGTTTTACGGAACAGCAGTACCGGTTTTTGCCGGTTCCGAACTGTTTTCTGACAGGGACTTTGAAACAGAATATCAGGAAGACGAGTGTATCCCCATTGTCCTCAATGGAAATACCGCAGAATGTAATTCTGATGGCGTGCAGATTTCCGATGGCATGATTACCATCACCGCCGAAGGTACTTATCTGATCTTTGGTGAACTTACAAACGGAATGATTATTGTCGATACCGAAAAGGAAAGCAAGGTTCGCCTGATCCTGAACGGCGTTTCCATTACCAGTGAAACGTCTGCCCCCATCTATGTCAGACAGGCCGACAAAGTCTTTATCACCACAGTAAACGGTACGGAAAACAGCGGCGGAGAGATTACCCTGACTTCCGATGATGACGGCCTGAACGCAGCCGGCGGCGTTGACCAGAGCGGACTTGGCGGTCCCTGGGGCAGAGATCCCTTCAGCGGCTCCTCCGACGGTACGATTCTCATTTCCGGCGGTACCCTGCATATAACGGCCTCTGCTGACGGAATCGATGCAAACGGTTCTCTGGAGATCACAGGCGGCGCGATCACCATCTGCGGTCCTGATCAGGGAGATACTGCCACCCTGGACTACGACACTTCCGCTGTCATTTCCGGCGGTACCTTTATCGGTACCGGTGCCTCGGGTATGGCTCAGACCTTCAGTGCTTCCGAACAGGGGGTAATCGCTGTAAATACAGGAAATCTCGCCGCAGGAACTTCCGTCACACTTACGGATAGTCAGGGAAATACGCTTCTTTCCTGCGAGCCGGCACTTTCCTTCTCGGCGGTAATCTTAAGCAGCCCCGATCTTATCAGCGGAGAAACCTACACTCTGACAGCAGGCAGTGCTTCTCAGGAATTCACCGCACAATAATGTCCTCCTGACTACAAATACGCCGGAAGAAAAATCTCCCGGCGTATTATAATTTCTCTTAATTATTTTGCGATTCCTTTCATGGAAAGACTGATTCGTTTCTTTTTCAGATCCACGCCAAGCACGCGGACATCCACAATATCCCCCACCGAAACTGCTTCCAGCGGGTGTTTGATAAATTTTTCGCTCATTTCAGAAATGTGTACAAGTCCGTCCTGGTGCACACCGATATCCACGAAGGCGCCAAAATCGATTACATTCCGAACCGTGCCTTTCAGGATCATTCCCTCTTTCAGATCCTTCATGTCCAGGACATCCGTGCGCAGAATCGGCCGCGGCATCTCGTCACGCGGGTCACGGGCAGGTTTCTCCAGCTCCTTCACGATATCACGAAGCGTCATCTCCCCAATTCCCAGCTCTTTGGCCATCTTAGAATAGTCCCTGATCTTCCGGGAGATTCCTGCCATGGATTTTCCGCCTACCTCTTCCGGAGATAACCCAAGCTTTTCCAGAAGGGCAGCGGCAGCGCCATAGCTTTCCGGATGAACACTTGTGGCATCCAGCGGATTATCCCCGCCTGAAATACGGGTAAAGCCTGCACACTGTTCAAATGCCTTCGGCCCCAGCTTGGCAACCTTCAAAAGTTCCCGGCGATCCCGGAAACGGCCGTTTTCCTCCCGGTATGCCACGATATTACGGGCAATCACTTTACTGATACCGGAAATATATTCCAGGAGGGATGCCGAAGCAGTATTCAGGTCCACACCTACCTTATTCACGCAGTCCTCTACCACACCGCTTAACGCATCTCCCAGCTTTTTCTGATTCATATCATGCTGATACTGGCCGACGCCGATGGCCTTTGGTTCAATCTTTACAAGCTCTGCAAGCGGATCCTGCAAACGTCTTGCAATGGAAGCCGCACTTCTCTGTCCCACATCAAAGCCTGGGAACTCCTCTGTCGCCAGCTTACTTGCAGAATACACGGATGCACCTGCTTCATTGGTAATTACATAATGCACTGGTTCCGGGATCTCCTTCAAAAGCTCGACGATTACCTGCTCCGATTCTCTGGAAGCCGTTCCGTTTCCCACAGAAATCAGCGTAATTCCATATTTTCGAATCATTTTTTTCAGCGTTTCCTTTGCCGCCCGGATCTTTGCTTCATTTGTGGGCGCTGTCGGATAAATCACGGCAGTATCCAGCACCTTTCCCGTAGCATCCACCACCGCCAGCTTGCAGCCGGTACGGAACGCCGGGTCCCAGCCAAGCACCACCTGTCCGGCAATGGGGGGCTGCATCAGAAGCTGTTCCAGATTTTTTCCAAAAACACGGATCGCCCCGTCTTCTGCTGTTTCCGTAAGATCATTTCGAATCTCGCGCTCAATGGCCGGACCGATCAGTCTCCGGTAACTGTCCTCGATTGTTTCTTTCAGAACCGGTGTGGTCAGAGGATTGTCGCGGACGATCACCTGATGCTCCAGGTACCGGAGAATCTCTTCCTCCGGAGCATTGATCTTCACCGTCAGGATCTTCTCCTTTTCTCCCCGGTTCAGTGCCAGCACACGATGACCTGCCGTCTTTTTCACAGGCTCCTCGTATTCATAATACATTTCATAAACCGAAGCTTCCTCCGGGTTCTTCGCCGCAGAGCTTATCGTTCCCTTCTGTGCAGTCAGGCTCCGGATATGGATACGGTAATCCGCTTCGTCCGAAATATGCTCCGCAATAATGTCTTTTGCGCCGGCAATGGCTTCCTCTGCCGTATGGACCTCCTTTTCCGGATTAATAAAAGCTTCTGCTTCTTTTTCCAGAGGAGTCTTTGTCATCTGAAGCATGATCAGATTTGCCAGCGGCTCAAGACCTTTTTCCTTTGCAATAATGGCCCTTGTACGGCGCTTCGGACGGTAAGGGCGATAGAGATCCTCCACCACCACAAGTGTCTGCGCATCCAGGATCTGCTTTTTCAGTTCCTCTGTCAGCTTGCCCTGTTCCTCAATGCTGCTGATGACCTGCGCTTTTTTCTCTTCCAGATTTCTGAGATAAGTCAGCCTCTCATGAAGATTTCGAAGCTGTTCATCATTCAGCGCACCTGTTGCCTCTTTTCTGTAACGGGAAATGAAGGGAATGGTATTCCCTTCATCAATCAGTCCGACAGCGGCCTCCACCTGCCATTTTTTTACATTCAGTTCCTGTGTAATAACCTGTATAATATCCATTTTTTACTGTATCTCCTTCAATTCTCCCACTGCATCCCTGTAAAATTCTGCAATGCTCAGTTCCATATAGGGAAGCACCCACAGAAGCGCCAGATACAGTGTAAATGCGGAAAGAACCATCATCGGCACAAAGCTTAAAAGGAGCCTCAGATACCTCCATTTTCTTCCCTTCATCAGACCGATGCTGATTTTCAGTGCCTGCATGCCCCGAAGCTCCGGATCATCTGCCAGCACATAATAAGCCATGCTGAAGGGAAGTGAAAAAATCACATTCAGCACCATACACAGCACCGTGACAGCCAGATATCCGGACGCCCAGCTCATCTGTGCCTCCACAGTATTTCCTATCTCTGTTCCAAAAACATAAAATGCCGAGGGCAGAGAAGTGAGCAGGCTGATCAGAGAAAGAATAAAAGATGCAATGATCACATTATCCGGATGATTTCTGAAAAAGAAAAACAAATCACTCACAGAGCATTCGCGTCCCCTGGCCACATTCACATAAATGTAGCTGGCTCCGGCAGAAACCACACAGAAAACAAGGCTCAGAATAAAGGAAAATACCTGTCCGATGATCAGATCCAACATGGAAGATCCTCCAAAAAAGGTATCTGTCAGCGTTCCCACGGCAAAGTTCAGAAGAACCTCCGTGAGCATCACCAGAATCAGCCAGCCTGTCTTTCCCCTCATGGCTGCTTTCGCCATATATTTTAATTCGCGTGTACTCCTCATTTCTACTCCTTTTTACCATTTCGGCGATGACAGCAGAATCTGTCAGTCGCCCAGGTTAAATGCGTTATGAACCGCATTCATGGCACGAATACCATCTTTTTCATTGATCAGTACCGTCACACGGATTTCTGAGGTAGAGATCATATTGATATTCACACCTTCATTGTAAAGGCTTTCAAACATTTTTGCGGCAACACCGGGATTGCTCATCATAC
>CAMBYR010000168.1 GCA_945872375.1 uncultured Blautia sp.
ACACTCCTTCCGATCCTGTCAGGTTTTGTGGGCTACCAGCCATATTATTACTATACTCAGACAGGCCGAGAGTTTTCCAGCTATGAACTGTTTCCTTTTTTCTTACTCACTGAAAAAAAACTGCTGCTGTTATCCTCGGATATGATGACCTGTATTTTTACTGAAAATCCGGAAGCGATCCACGCATATCAACAGGAATTCCGGCGGGTTCTTGAGAATTCCAGT
This sequence comes from uncultured Blautia sp., assembly GCA_945872375.1. Taxonomy (GTDB): domain Bacteria; phylum Bacillota; class Clostridia; order Lachnospirales; family Lachnospiraceae; genus Blautia_A. Next base: position 226 of record CAMBYR010000168.1, read on the forward strand.
CAATTCTTCCTGCAGTCGGATTCTCCGAACAGGATCCTTAATATCTTTGGTTCTATCATGCAGACAAAGATCTCAACAAATTTTGCACTGGAATCTCATCCCTGCCTTGCACTGATGTCCTATGGTCCTGGCTTTATTCAGTCATTGTTTGATAACAGGGATATCGATCTTTCCGATCCGGTCTATACCCAGCTGGCAGCGGTTCTGAACCAGACTTCCTTTTCTTTTACAGAAGCTGCCTTTTCCTGCAATTATTTTACACTGAGCGGGATCCGGAAATTTGCCCGTACCGGACTCCTTGACGGACCTTATTCCTACCATCAGACCCCTCTTCCGAAAGAAGAACGAAAAAAAGCCCTCAAGCATCTTCTTGACACAGATATGGGACATGAAAAATGCAGGATCCTGAAGCCTTCCGTACTTCCTGAAACCGGGATCCATCTGGAAGTTCTGTCTGACTATTCCGTTTTTCTCTGCTTTCTTTCCGAAAAAGATACTTTTCTCTGTATCTATCTGAAAGAGACCAGTATCGGACAGGCCCTGAATGATTACCTCTGTTCCCTGTCTGAGGAAGAATCCGTATATACAAAAAAAGAAGCCCGGCAGATCCTGCTGGGACTTCTTGAACAGCTTTAAGAGCCGGTACTCCTGTGATATTCTCTTGTGAGATCCTCCAGGATCCTGTCGGTTTCTCCGGATGCGATATGCTGCTCCGGGAGACCGGCAAAGCTTTTCAGCGCCTGGTCTGTTTCCTGCCTTACCATTTCATCTGTCTTCAGATCTTCCTGTCGTTTCCTGTATTCTTCTTCACTGTGAACACTGCGGTAGGCCAGAAGATAAACCTTCAGCGCTTTCTCTGAATGATTCTCCTTCCATGCTTTCCAAAAGCAATCCAGCGCTTTATCCATCTGGAACAGGTAACTGTATGCGCATCCCTGGTTATGAAGGATCCTTTCACGCATTTCTTTGGTAATTTCTTTCCCACCATTCTCCATCAACTTCTGATAAACACGGAGCGCATTCACATACATCCGATTCTCCATCAGTACATCACCTTTGCGTTTCTCCCGTATTTCTTCAGGTTCACGTTTTCTGGCTTCGATGCGCCCGTTTAAGGTCTTAAGCTCTTCATAAGCCAGATAATTGATCTCTTTAAATATCGGATACAGTACTTCTTCAAGTCCGGCCTCTCTTCCAATATAAGGTTTCAGCTTGGCCGCAAGCTTCGGAAGCTCCAGTTCTTCCTCCAGCCAGGTACAGAGCTTACTGCTGATCAATGAGCTGTCCACAAGATAAAGATTGTTATAAAGATAATAGCAGAGTTCTTCTATAGAATAGATATTGGTACTGATATTTTCGATATAAAACGGCTTCTCTGCTTTTTTTACCTGACATAAAATATATCCGCTCATGCCTGCTTCCTTTCTTCCTGCTCATCCCATCGTACCAGTTCCCTCCAGATCTTCCCACTGGAAGGATACATTTCGCCAAATCCCAGATCCTTCACTGTGATCTCGCAGTCTCTCGGCGATACGTATTTCAGCGTAAGGGAAAGCCTTGAAGTCCGATTAGGCCGCTTTGGCAGACCGTCAAGTGCCATAGCCACACGTTTCTTCTCGGTTTCTTCCGGAATACTTACTACAAATACCAGTTCACTGGTATCATCCAGGATCAGCTCGCAGGATGCACTGCATTCATACCAGTTGCTGCCGCTTTCGATCAGCGGATAATAAGCCGGAGAGCCCATCACCCGCATATCCATTCCTACGTCCGCAGTCACCAGCGAATCACTTAAATAGCGGTAACCTTTGAGTTTTTTATCCTCCAGCCTGTCCTTACCGGCTATACAGGCTCCCTTTGCAAAAAGATTGTTTCCGTAAAAAACCTTCCGTCCCTGATGACACAGGAGCTTTACAGACTGCTGTGCCCACTGCTGGTCAAATCCTTCTCCCGTGATCTGCACACTGGAGAAGAGCTCTTTGCCGAGAGTCTTACTGATAAAACGGTAAAATTCCACATCACGGATCTCTTCTTCCGGTTCAAGCTTTGCACTGACCGGATTCTCCAGTTTTACAAGCACCGGTCTGGAAGAGCCGTTGATGGTCAGCTTCCGGAAGGTTACCGTATCGCCTGCAAAGGCATACCAGCCTACACTTCGATTCCAGGTTTCCCGTTTCTGTCCCAGTGCATAATAATAAAAGCTCTCGCCATAGTCCATAAGCATATATTTCTCACGGGAAAAACCTGCAAGGCTGCAGGCCTTCTGATAATTCCGTACCTGAAGTGTACTAAACTCCGGCGATGTGACACAAAGGCACCGGGTATTCTTTACGATATCCTGGATTCCCAGAAATTTCAGGATTCCCCTTAGAAAATGTGCCAGAAGTTCTGCCGGCTCTTTTTCCTCTCCTGCCACCTGGATCTTTTCTTCCTTCTGACAGATATCATAAATATTTCCGATCATGATCCCGCCCTTTTCCCTGGCAAAATACTCTGCTTCCAGGCCTACGCAATAATCACCGTGATCGGTACGATAGCAGATACAGCCCGGAGCTTCGTACTGACTGGCTCCTACCTTCATGGAAAGAGAACGGGCTTCTTCTGCTTTTCTGTCATAATAACAGATCTGTGTGTATTCTTTTCCAATATCAATTCCTATGATCAAGTCACGAATTTCATTCATCTTTCCGGTTCCTTCTCTATGACAAACATTTCATTAACGTACTGTTCCTGCCGGAGATACTGTGCCAGCTTCTCCTTCACTTCCGTGTCTTTCTCCAGTTTTCTTGCACAGAGTATCTGATTGATCAGCTGATATTTGCTGGATGCCTGGTCATTACTCTGGTTCATGGTCAGTATTTTTTCTTCCGTTTTGTGTACACCGGTTTCATCTTCTGTCTGGAAATAATATCGCAGGGTCTCTCCATAAAACAATGTAAATGCTCTGGCAAAAATTCCCTCATAGATATTTTTGAGCGGTTCACTTTTATAGTCCGGTACAGTTCCAAGACCGGTATCCAGGGAATAATACAGTGTGACCGAAGCCTCCGGTGAAGTATGATACTCTACAAAAGTCTTATCATCCAGCTGATACAGTCGCAGGATACTCTGATCCAGATTCCGGAAAAACTCAAATATCATTCCTTCCTTTACACAGGAAGAGAGGATTTTTTCCTCCATTTCCAGATTTTCTTCATCAGAAGTTTTTTCTTCGGAAAGCAGTTTCAGAAGGGTCAGGTCACAGATCCGGTCTCCGGGCCACTCCTTTTCTCTGCGATTTTTCAGATACTCCTTAAGTCCAGGCATCTCCGGCATTTCTTTTACAAACATTCCGTAAGACATCAGAGTCAGATACGCACCGATCACACTCTCTTTTCCGGAATGGCGGATATATGCTTTCAGGATATCCGCACCCTCTGGCCGGTAATCCCAGTTAAACATCAGAAGAGAAAGGATCCTCTCCTCCAGATTATAGGTATCCATATCAAACCCACAGGCACTTTTCCAAATATCCAGAAGTTCATCCACAGGTCCAAACCGGAATTTCATCAGATACATGAGGATCACTTCATCATAGATTCCCTGTCGGTATACATGAGAGGAAAGTGCGATCAGCTCTTCGTCTTCCGCACAGTCACAACGGATGATCATACGGCTTACCAGCTTCAGAAGAGCACGCTCCTCTACTCCTTCAAATCCAAATGCTTCCACCACGCTCATAGCCTGCGGAAACAGTCCCCGCTGGATCAGGATCTCCAGAAGGGTTTTCCGGTCGACCATGGCATAGTCCCGATAATCCATCATCTCCAGACAGGCATCCAGATCTTCTCCCTGCACGTGATCCCGATAATAATCCAGGATCTTTTTGCGGATCAGCCTCTTATATTCCTCGGTAAACGCCGGTGAAAGGACCAGTTTCTGAAAAATTCCCAGATTCTTACGACTGATCTCCTGACCCTGACAGTAATACAAAAGCACAGCCGGTTCATCCGCCCCTTTTTCCAGCACTGCCGGAACCATCTCACGATCATCAAAAAGTGGTGTCAGATTATAATCTACCGTAGCAGCATAACGTCTCTGTTTTTCATCCTGAAATACAACGGCCGCATCTTCGCTGCAGATCCTTGGGTAAGCGATCCCATGGATACACGGATAGATTTCTTCCTGTTTCATCTGTCTGTGACGGACGATCACACTGCGGACCTTCGGATCATCCGTATACAGCCGGCAGGTAAACATTCTGGAGGCGATCACCTGCGCTTTTTCGCTGTCCGATGGTTCCCGCATGAATTCCTGATAAACAGCGGCATAATTCTCATTCATCCGGCCTTCCCGTAACTTACGGAAAGCAAATTCCTCCATGCTTTCACGATAACTTTCGTATGTCTGTGGATCACGTTCCTTCCCTGCAATGATGCATGCATACAGATAGGCACGCTTGGAATCACCGAGAGTATTGTTGTTATAGGTAAAATACATCAAAAGCGGTTTCGGCAGGACTCTCCGATAAGAAGTATCCAGTGTTTCCACATAATATTCATACAGCCGTGTGATCCGGATCCCGCGGTCCACGGCAGCGGAAAACCACTGAAAATATTCCGGTTTTCTTGGATTTCCC
>CAMBYR010000169.1 GCA_945872375.1 uncultured Blautia sp.
TACATACCTCTGACCCTCCGCCCGAAAGCATCAATACCGCAGTCAGTACTGCAAGAAAAACCTCTTTTTTTCCTTTCATACGATTCCTCCTTTCCTTCGTTTCACGCCGTACCGGTAAACTTATTATAACAGACAGACTGTTCCTTTTTGTTATATTCACTTGCCTGTGAACAGTAACGCCCGGTCTTCCCTATATTTATGCCTCCTGCTTTTTCTGCATACGCATGTTATACAAAAACATTCCCAGAGAAGCAAGAATAATCAATCCATATCCAAGAAAACTCCAGGCATCCGGAATCTCTCCAAACAGCAGGAATCCCAGCACTGTTGCAAAAATGATCTGCGAATAGTCAAAAATTGAAATTTTTCCTGCCGGAGCATTGGTATAGGCAGCCGTTATGGAAAACTGCCCGCCTGCTGCAAAAAGTCCCGCACCAAGGAGAGCTGCCAGCTGCGCCCACGTCATCGGCGAAAAATTCAGAATGATCCATGGAAGCACCGAAATACATGAAAACGCGGAAAAGAAGAATACGATCACAGGACCTTTTACTCCGTGCTTTCCCAATACACGCACCATGGTATATGCAATTCCGGCACCAAGTCCTCCGCACACCCCGACCAAGGCAGGAAAGAAAGCAGCGTTTTCAAAACCCGGTTTTACAATAAACAGACAGCCGATAAACGCAAGTGTCACACAGGCCGCCTGTGTGGGCCGGATCTTTTCCCTCAAAATCAAAAACGAAAAGATAATGGCAAAAAAAGGCGATAATTTATTCAGGATTGAAGCATCGGCCACCAGAAGATGGTCTACTGCATAAAAATTACAAAGAATACCAACTGTGCCAAAAATACAGCGAAGCAAAAGCGGGCCTGTACAATCCTTTGTTACCCTTGGATAAATCCTGTTCTTCCAGAGAATGATTGCTGCAAAAACGACAGCCACCAGATTTCTGAAAAAGCTTTTCTCCACAGAAGGCAGATCTCCTGCCAGACGTACACATACATTCATACACGCAAAACAGAACGCTGATAAAATAATCATCAGCATTCCTTTTATATAATTTTCTTTCTGCATTATTCTTTCACCGCCAATCCCTGATTTCCTTTGATAATAAACCCGATATCTGTCACCGTCTGATCCGGTTCGATTATTCCATTATAGTCTTTGCTGACAATGATCAGTGTGGAACCTTCTTTTCGGTATTCTCCGTTCCAACCATCCAAAAGATCAAATTCCTCCGTAAACGGGATACAGATTTCCCACTGAGAACAGGTCTTCTCCTGACTGATTTTCCTGTGTGATCCCCGCAGACTTTTTCTCATCCCCATCATCAGCCTGGACAGCATTCCCTTCAGATTCTGTCAGCATCCTGTACAGCCACCTTCCGGATTCACTGAGATCTTCTTCTGTAAGATCACTGATCTTTGTGCAATCGGACTTCAAAATAGCAGAGCTCTCGTCTTTATTGGAAAGATTCCATGCTGCATAGCTGATGCCATATTGATTCATCAGTCTGATCCACTGACCGGCCTGATTTTCATCTATGACACCGTTTCCGCTGGCATCGCAGATCCCGTACTCTGATACAAAGATCGGGAGTCCTGCATCTGCCGCGGCAGTCATGGTATTTCTCAGATCGTCTTTATGCGTAGCCGCATAAAAATGAAGCACATACATCAGGTTTTCATATTCTGTAATGGGATCTGCTGCTGCCTGATCTACAAACTGTGACCAGTTTGGTGTGCCAACCAGAATTACTGCATCCGGATCCTGCTGCCGGATTACAGGAATAATCTCTGCCGCATATTCTTTAATTTCCTGCCAGGATGTATTTCCATTTGGCTCATTGCAAATCTCGTAAAGTACGTTCTCCTGCCCTGCAAATTCCGCTGCCATTTCCGCGAAAAACGATTTTGCCTCCTCCTGGTAGATCTGCGGATTATTGTCCGAAAGAATATGCCAGTCCACGATCACATACATATCATTTTCCGTGGCACAGGCAACCCCTTTCCGGATCAGATTTTTAATCTCCTCCTTATTTCCATCGCTGCAGTATCCGCCGGATTCGGCTGTGTACATGGCCAGACGCATGACATTTACGTTCCATTCTCTCCGGAACTGACGGAACAGATCACTGTTGATATACTGTGGATACCAGGCAATCCCATGGGTACTGATACCGCGAAGCTGCACAGGATTTCCCTGACTGTCCGTCAGATGATTGGCTTCCACATGAAGGGCACCGCACACGGAGGGAACCTGCAGCTTCATTTCTTCTGCCTGTATTTTTTTTACACTTCCCATTGTCAGACATGCCGCAGCCACCGCACAGACAGTCAGAACAATTCCTTTTCTCATATGCTTTTCTCCTTTTCCTCCCTGAAAACTCTTAAAAACTCACCGTGACGGTCAGGCTTTTTCCGTCCTTGCTGAACGCATGAATTTTTCCTTTATGGGCCCTCACGATCGCCTCCGCCACAGAAAGGCCTATCCCGCTTCCTCCTGTTTCCGAATTGCGCGAAGTATCCAGCCTGTAAAACCTCTCAAACAAAATATCCAGATTTCCTTCCGGCAGTTCCCCTGCATCATTAAAAACCTCAATCTGGATTTTTCGCCCCTTCCTCTCCAGTCTGACCTTAATTTCTCCGTTTTCCGGTGAATATTTCACCGCATTATCCATAAAAATCCCCATCATCTGCCGGATGGCCTTTTCATTTCCTTTGAAAAAAATATGTTCTTCTATTGAAGCAGACAGATTTTTACCTGCTGTTTTTGCCGGGGCCTGAAACGGCCGGATACTTTCCGTAATCGCATCCGACAGAGAAAATTCCTGTTTCTGTTTCTTCTCCTGTTCTTCATCCAGCCGGCATAGCGTGACAAGCTACTGAGTGAGAACCGACAGCCGCTGAATCTGATTTCTGGTGCTTTTCGTCCACTGACTTTCCCCGTTTTCCATCTCGATCACTTCTGTATTGGCATCGATAATCGTCAGAGGTGTTTTCAGTTCATGACTGGCATCCGTCAGAAACTGCTTCTGCCGGAGAACACTTTTCTCCACCGGACGAAATACCTGTCTGGAAAAAAACATGACCAGAATTAAAACTGCACACAGTCCCAAAGCGGAAACGCCCGCGCTGGTCAGAAGAAAATTTCGGAAGCTCTCCTGTTCCTTCTGGCAGTCCAGAAAAATATAACAGGTTCCTTCCGAAGTCTCTGTGACTCTGTACCTGTAAATTCCGATCTGCCCTGTTTCCTTTTTCTGTTCCGCCGCCTGTTCTGCATAACCAGCAGCAGCCTTCGCATCCACTGCTGCAATATTATCAAGATTGGACGAGACAACGGTTCCACTGGAATCTGTTATAATATAGAAGAAACGCGTCTCAAAAGGTGTTTCTGCAGACATATGATCCATTCTCCCAGGTTTCTGACCCAGGATTCTGGTCTCTTCTCTTTCTTCCGGCGGAATCCCTTTCTGCATCCGCGGAAACTGCCCGTCATTATCCAGAAGCATTTCTGTCATGGCGTCTGCACGATCAATCATATGCAAATAATTCATTACATTAATTGTTCCCATAATTGCCGACAAAACAAGCAGCGTGGAGAACATCTCCGTCAAAATAAATTTCTTTCGAAGCGATTCAATCATAATGTCTCCTCCAGATAATATCCCCGCCCGCGAACAGCCTTGATCTGAACATTCGCTTTCAATTCCAGAAGCCGTTTCCGCAGACCGGAAATATATACCCACACAACGCTGATTTCCGATTCACTGTCATATCCCCAGACTTTTTCCATAAAGCGCTCCGTGGAAATCATCTGTGCCGGATTGGAAAGCAGCATTTCCATCATCTGAAATTCCTTATTCGGAAGCCTGCAGGAACCAAACGGCGTGGAAAGCAGAAATCCGCTGCAGTCCAGCGTCAGATTGCCCAGCTTAAGCTCCGGGCTGGCCGCCTCCGTCCGCCTGCGGGTCACCGCCCTTATTCTTGCGAGGAGTTCCTTTGCCGCAAAAGGTTTTCCCAAATAGTCATCTGCTCCGCTGTCCAGCCCCAGAACACGGTCATCCACATCCGATTTTGCCGTGAGGATCAGCACAGGAACTGTATTTCCCTGAGCCCTGATTTTCTGAAGGACTGTAATTCCATCCATTTTGGGCATCATTACATCTAAAATCACTCCATCATAATATTCCGTCTGAAGATACGCCAGAGCATCTTCCCCATTATAAACTGCATCCACGGAATAGTGATTGTGTTTCAAAATCGCCGTCAATGCATTAGACAATTCTCTTTCATCTTCTGCAAGCAAAAGCCGCATCTCATCATCTCCCTGTAGACTTTTTATAAAAACAGTATAACTTTTTTTCCTTTTTCCGTAAATAAATTCCCGGCATTCATTTATGAATTCTTTTGTAACCATTCAGGGAGGATATCCCGCGAGGCGTTTTCATGTATTTATACATAAAAATCCCGCGACGTACAAGCAAAAATCCCATCGCCCCGCTAAAACAAATACGCCGGGGACTTCCCGGCGCATTACAGCATGGTAAGAAAATTCAATGATCCCACAGGATTTCCCGTTCCCTTTTCCAGAAGGGAGATCAGCCCGCGGATCGTATTCTCTATCTGCTCTCTTGATGATGGAATCAACGTGTTATCAATTTTCACTGACAAAACGATCAGCACGATTTCTGCAAGCTCTTCCGGATAATCAAAGCAGATCTGTCCGCATTCAATCCCCTGACTGATGATTTCTGTCAGAACCGGTTTTAACTGTTCAATCAAATGGCGCTGAAATTTCTGATGAAAATATGCCTTTTCC
>CAMBYR010000170.1 GCA_945872375.1 uncultured Blautia sp.
AAAGCTGATCCCTATGCTTTTTCCACAGAGGTTCCGGATTCAGATAATTCGGTGATTGCGGATCTTTCATTTCTGAAGGATCAGGCGATTTGGAAGGATGATGCATGGATGAAAAATCGTCCTGTGTTTTCAGACCGGAATCAGCCGATGTCCATTTATGAAACCTCCCTTTCAGACTGGGAAAACAGCAGTGCACTTGTGGATTTCGTAAAAGATCTTGGATATACCCATGTGGAGCTTCATCCTGTCATGGAATATCTGGATGAGGATGCCGGAAGCTACAGCACTTTCGGGTATTATGCGCCCACGGCCCGCCTTGGAAAGGCAGAAGATTTCCGTGAACTTGTGGATCTGCTTCATCAGGCGGAGATCGGTGTGATCCTGGACTGGACACCTGCACAGTTTCCGCGTGTGGAAGCAGGTCTGGAAGCCTACGATGGAACACCTCTGTATGAAGTGCCAAATCCCAGGGAAGCCGTTCATCCAAAATGGGGAACACTTCTTTATAACTATGCAAGTCCTATGGTCTGTGATTTTCTGATCTCCAATGCATTTTACTGGATAGAGGTCTTCCATGTAGACGGTCTCCGGATGGATGATGTGGATGCCATGCTGTATCTGGATTATGGAAGGGCACCGGGTGCCTGGACGCCGAATTTTTTTGGAACCAATGAAAATTTGTATGCCATGGAATTTCTGAAACATCTGAATTCTGTGATAAAGAGAGAAAATCCGGGAGTTCTGCTGATCGCTCAGGAGGATGGTCTCTGGCCGGAATTGACAGAGAGTGTGGAAGAGGATCATCTGGGCTTTGATTATAAGTGGAATGGTCCCTGGACGCAGGAGCTTTTGAAATATCTTTCCTTTGATCCCATCGAAAGGAAATATCATCATGACGAGCTGACACTTTCCATGCTTTATGCATATTGCGAGCACTTTGTTCTGACGCTGGGCAGTCGGGATGTGGGAACTCTGGAGACATTCCTTAACAGACTTCCCGGAAATGAAGAACAGAAAATGGCACAGGTTCGGGAGGCATATGCCTATATGATGCTTCATCCGGGAGCAAAGATGTCTGCACCGGGGAAAGAGGCTCCGGACACACTGAAGGCGTGCATCCGTGATCTGAATGTGCTTTACGGAAACTCTCCTGCACTTTGGAAGAAGGACCATGAGTATGATGGTTTTGACTGGATTCAGCTTATGAAATACGAAGAGAATGTTCTTGCATTTCTTCGTCTTACAGAGAAACCGGAAGAAACACTTCTGGTGATATGTAATTTTGCCGGAATCCCATATGAGAAATATCAGGTGGGCGTGCCGTTCTATGGCACATACAGGGAGATCTTTAATTCAGACAGTGCTGCATATGGAGGACTCGGAGGAATAAATCCGGAGGTAAAGACCAGCAAAGCCTCCAAATGCGATGAAAGAGAATATTCCATTGAGGTAACTCTTCCAGCATTTGGAGTAACTGTTTTTTCCTGTACACCTCTCGAAAAAAAGAGAAAGTAAACGGGACTTTTTCGTTACTGCTCACAGTAACACTTTTTCAAAAAAAAGACTTGCTTTTTTAGAAAAATAAGGTATAATATCAGTTGTGTTTAGCACAAGCTGGAATAGCTCAGTCGGTAGAGCACTTCACTCGTAATGAAGGGGTCGAGGGTTCAAGTCCCTTTTCCAGCTTACTGATATGGAGCCGGAAACCATTGAAAAATGGTTTCCGGCTTTTTTCTTTTCCGGGGAAAATCAGGGGAGGGATTTTTTCCGACATACAAAAAACGTGCATTTCGTTAGGGAGTGTGTTATGATTACACTTATGAAAGAATCGGGAAGGAAATATCCCGGAAATGCAGGTGAGGAAAGCATGGATTTAACAGAACAGAAACTGATTTCTCTGATCGATGCGCGAAAAGAAGAAATTCTGGCATATGCGGGGGAGATTGCCCGGCATCCGGAACCGGGATTTGAAGAATACAAAACAGCGGAAAAAACAGCGGACATGCTGAAACAAATGGGGTATCCGGTTAAGACCGGTCTGGCAGGAACCGGTGTGAGAGCAGACTGGAAAGAAAAATCCGGTCCCTCAGTGATGATCATCGGGGAGCTGGATGCCATTGGATGTAAAAATCATCCCATGGCAGATGCTGAAAACAAAACGGCTCATGCCTGCGGACATCATGCCCAGCTTGCTGCCATGATAGGAGCTGCCATGGCGCTGTCTGATCCGGAAATACGGGAAAAACTCTGCGGAACGGTTTCTTTTCTGGCAGTTCCTGCGGAAGAATATATTGATGCAGAAAAGCGTGCCGGACTTCGAAAACAGGGCATAGAATTTGCCTCCGGAAAAAGTGAACTGATCCGAAGGGGAGAATTTGACGATACCGACATCATCATGACGACTCATGTACATATGGTTCCGGTAAAAGAGGACCTGTATCTGGGGAATCCTTCATGCAACGGATTCACGGCGGAAAAGGTGACTGTGCGGGGCAAGCCGGCTCATGCGGCCATTGATCCCTGGAATGGAGTCAATGCACTCAGTATTGCCTCCAGTGCCATTCAGATGATGGGGCTTATGAGAGAAACCTTTCGGGAAGAGGATCATGCAAGGCTGCATAATGTGATCCGAAAAGCTGGAGATGTGGTCAACAGTGTTCCGGATGAAGCAATCGTGGAAACAAAAGTAAGAGCGTCTTCGCTGGAAAGAATCCAGGAGATCAGGAAAATGACAGACAGGGCCTATGACGGGGCCGCCTATGCGTTTGGCGGAAAGATTGAAAGGGAGATCCTGCAGGGATACATGCCGGTACTGTATCGAAGTGCAGACAGAGTGCTTCTGGAGGCTGCAGAAGCGCTTGCGGAAATTTCACCCGTCACATACCGGATGGTGACAGAACAGGATTTTAATAATGCCTGCACGGATGTGGGAGATCTGACTCATCTGTTTCCGGTGCTGAACTTTACTTTTTCCGGCTTTCAGGGACACCTTCACGGAGAGGACTTCTGCATTACCGATCCGGAAAAGGCGTATCTTCTCCCGGCAAAAATGCTTGCCCTTTCCGTTTATCGGCTTCTCAGGCAGGATGGAGAGGAGGCACGTCGGATCATCGACAGCTATACCCCGGTATTTGACAGAGAAGGTTATACCCGTTATGTCCGGGAAACCATCAGAGTATAGTGTACAGGACAGTAAATCAGGCTACAGACAGGAGCGGAATATGACAGAAATATGTTTGGAACTGAAAAATATCAAAAAAAGCTTCAGCGGCTCAGAGGATGTCCTCAGAGGCATCAGTCTTTCCATTGGAAAGGGAGAGTTTCTCACCCTTTTGGGAGCCTCCGGGTGTGGAAAGACCACAACGCTTCGAATCATTGCCGGACTGGAGATGCCGGAGGAGGGGCAGGTGTTCCTGGAAGGCAGAGATGTGACCGGCCTGAATCCGGAGCAGCGAGATGTGAATACGGTGTTTCAGAATTATGCGTTGTTTCCTCACATGACGGTGGCGGAAAATGTGGGATACGGACTGAAGCTGAAAAAAGTCCCGAAAAGCGAGATTCAAAAACGTGTTTCAGAAATGCTGGAACTTGTGCGCCTGGAAGGTTTTGAAAAAAGAAAGCCCTCGGAACTTTCAGGGGGACAGAAGCAGCGTGTGGCCATTGCCCGCGCACTGATCAACAATCCGAAGGTACTTCTTTTGGATGAACCGCTGGGAGCGCTGGATCTGCAGCTGCGCCGTGCCATGCAGCAGGAACTGAAGCGCCTTCAGAAAAAGCTGGGGATTACATTTATCTATATTACCCACGATCAGGAGGAAGCCATCAATATGTCCGACCGGATCGCCGTGATGAACGAAGGGAAATTTGAGCAGGTGGGAACACCTGATGAAATCTATAACAGACCGAAAACATCTTATGTGGCTGAGTTTGTGGGAAATGCCAATATTCTCAGGGGAACAGTGGAACATATCCGGGACGGAGAAGCCCTGATCGCACTTCCCGGCGGCAAAGCTTTGGTGAAAACAAAAGAACAGCTGCAGAAGGGGGAAGCGGTGACTCTCGCCGTGCGAAGTGAGAATATCTTTTTTGAAGAAGAATGTGAAGCAGAACGCGGCGGCATTAGGGCCTGTGTCAGGGAAAAGAGCTTTGCCGGCGGCCTTCTTCGTGTGACACTTGTGCTGGAAGGCGGACAGGAAATTGTGGCCAGCCGTTACGGCATTGATGCAGATGTGATTCCGGGTCAGGAGATACGATGGAATTTCCTTCCGGAACAGGCGGTCCTGGTGGACCGTCCGTCCTTTGGGGAGGAGGGTTCCCATGCGCAGGCGTAATTTCAGTTCCGTATGTATGATCCTTCCGCTGTATCTTTTTACCATCATTTTCGTGGCAGGACCGCTGCTCTATATGGTAGCATTAAGCTTTGCCACTGCAAATGAAGTACATGGGGTGGACTGGAACTTTACGCTGGACAATTACCGGCGAATTCTGGAACCGGTCTATCTGAATACGGTAGCGGAATCGTTTCAGCTTGCTCTTACCAGTACAGCAGTCATCTGTCTGGTGGGATATCCCTTTGGATACCTGATGGCAAAGCTGTCCGATGGCGGAAAAAAGAAGGCAATGCTATTTCTGATGCTTCCTTTCTGGGTGAATTCCCTGATCCGTCTGTATGGATGGATCATCATTCTTCAGAATAAGGGAGTGCTGAACTATATCCTGAAAAAGGCGGGAATCATCGAGAAACCGCTGAAGCTGCTTTACAGCTATCCGGCGGTGGTGGTTGGAATGGT
>CAMBYR010000171.1 GCA_945872375.1 uncultured Blautia sp.
ATTCCCCTCATCATTGAGCAGGAAAAAATGGATCGTGCACGTCAGGCAGCAGGCCCTGAACCGATCTTTTCCATTTTGCCTTTCCGTAAAAAGAAGGTGGGGATCATCACCACGGGAAGTGAGATTCAGAAGGGGCTGATCCAGGATACATTTACACCGGTGCTTCGGGAAAAGCTGGCAGAATATCCCACGGAAGTACTGGGCCAGACGATTCCCGGGGACGACAGAAAAAAAATCACGGCGGACATTCTGGAATTCGCAGACCAGGGTGCAGATCTGATCCTGTTAAGCGGAGGAATGAGCGTAGATCCGGATGACAGGACACCGGGAGCTATCCGGGATGCGGGAGTGAGGATCGTTACCTATGGAGCACCGGTTCTTCCGGGAGCCATGCTTCTGATGTCTTATCTGGAAAGAGGCGGAAAACAGATTCCGGTCATCGGTCTTCCGGGCTGTGTGATGTATTCGAAAAAAACGGTCTTTGATCTGGTGCTTCCAAGAGTTATGGCAGATGACGAAATATATCCGGAGGAAATTGCCGCATATGGCGAGGGAGGACTTTGCCTGAACTGTAAAGTCTGTTCCTTCCCGAACTGCGGATTTGGTAAATGATAAGGAGATTCATGAAAACATTCAGAAGAAAATACTATGAAATTGAGACAGAAAAACTGAAAGGCGGAAAAGAAGTCCGTTTTGCCCTCTTAAGCGATCTACATGGAGTGACCTTTGGTGCGGATAACCGCCTGCTTCTGGATGCGGTTATGGAAGAAAAGGCGGATGCGGTACTGGTGGTGGGCGATATGTTTGTGCGCTCACAGCTTTCTACCATGGATCCTGCCAGAACCATGCTGGCAGAGCTGGCAGAGCAGATTCCCGTATATTATTCTCTGGGAAATCATGAGTATGTGCTTCTGGATGGATCTTCCGCAAAAGAAGCATATCTGGAGTATGAACGATATCTTACAGACTGCGGAGTATGCTTTTTGCATAATGAGCATACCTGTATGGAAATCAGGGGAACGGATTTCATTTTCTATGGGCTGGAGCTGCCCATGGAGTATTATAAAAAGCCAAAGTCACCCAGGCTGTCCATAAGTGAGCTTGACAGGTTTCTGGGAACTCCGCATATGGATGGAATCCACATCCTTCTTGCCCACAATCCCAAATACGGCAGTACGTATCTGTCCTGGGGCGCGGATCTGATCGTTTCCGGACATTATCACGGGGGAGTGGTAAGACTGTCTGAAAACAGGGGGCTTACCTGCCCCCAGTATCTGCTGTTCCCGCCGTACTGCTGCGGAGAATTCCAGAGGGCCGGACGACATATGATCGTCAGTGCAGGTCTGGGAGAACACACGATCCCGATCCGAATACACAACCCCAGAGAGCTTCTGATCATCACTGTGAAGCCTCCGAAAGCTTCCGAGAAAAAAGAGAGAAAGTGAGACATAGTCTGTATGGCCATACCGGTTAAGCTGAACGTATTTGAAGGTCCCCTGGACCTTCTGCTTCACCTGATTGACAAAAACAAAATAGACATTTATGATATTCCTATTGTGGAGATTACCGATCAGTACATGGAATATATTCATTCCATGGAAAAAGAAGATCTGGGAGTCATGAGTGAGTTTATGGTAATGGCGGCCACGCTGATCGACATCAAATGCCGGATGCTTCTTCCGCGTGAAGTCAATGAAGAAGGCGAGGAAGAGGATCCGCGTGCAGAACTGGTGGCGCGCCTTCTGGAATACAAAACTTACAAATATATGTCTTATGAGCTGAGAGACAAAATGGATGATGCAGCAGGGGTATTTTATAAAACGGCTACGGTTCCGGAAGAAGTGCTGGAATACCGGGAACCGGTGGACCCGGAGGAACTTCTTAAGGGTCTGACACTGGAAAAACTGCACAGTATTTACCAGTCCATCATCCGGCGGCAGGAAAACAAGATTGACCCCATCCGAAGCAAATTCGGAACCATTGAAAAAGAGGAAGTGAGTCTTTCTGACAAGATGATTCAGATGCGGGATTATGCCTGCGGGCACAGATCCTTCAGCTTTCGGGATCTTTTAAATGCCCAGAGCTCCCGGGTACAGGTCATCGTAACCTTTCTTTCTATTCTGGAACTGATGAAAATGGGGCATATCCAGGTGGAACAGGATGCCCTGTTTGATGACATCCGTGTTCAGGTGGTGACAGATCCGGAAACCTGGAAGAATCTGACGGAATTTGCAGACGAATAAACAGAGTGAGGAGAAACGCGTGGATATCAAGAAGACAGAGGCCGCCATCGAAGCGGTACTTTTTACCATGGGAGAATCGGTAGAGCTTTCGCAGATTGCCAGGGCTGTGTGTCAGGATACCGATACGACCAGAAAGATTCTGGCGAATATGATGGTTCGTTATCAGGAGGAAGACCGTGGGATTCAGATCATCGAACTGGAACAGTCCTACCAGATGTGTACGAAAAAGGAATATTATGAGGCACTGATCCGGATCGCCATGCAGCCGAAGAAGCCGGTGCTGACCGATGTCATGCTGGAAACGCTGTCGATCATTGCCTATAAGCAGCCGGTGACGAAGGCGGAGATTGAAAAGATCCGCGGTGTCAAATGTGACCATGCAGTGAATAAGCTGGTGGAATATAATCTGGTGAAAGAGCTGGGGCGGCTGGATGCGCCGGGGCGTCCCATTCTGTTCGGAACAACGGAGGAATTCCTGCGTTCCTTTGGCGTGCAGGGACTGGAAGAACTGCCTGTTCCTGATCCCGTAAAAATAGAGGATTTTAAAGCAGAAGCAGAAGAAGAAATTCAGTTGAAGCTGAACGTATGAGAGGGGTAAGAGTATGCCGACCACATATACACATGATTTATTTGGAAAACTGGTTTACCGGAAACTTCCGGCAAATATTCAGAAAGTGATCCGGGAGCACGGAGATCTGTACAGGATCGGCCTTCACGGGCCGGATATTCTGTTTTATGATCTGCTGAATAAAAAGGTCAATGGAACAGGGATTCAGATGCATAAGGAAATTGCCAGAGAGTTTTTTATAAATAATCTGGAGAAAATCAGAAAAACAAAGGATCAGGCACTTCTGGCGTATATTCTGGGGTTTGGCTGCCATTACCTTCTGGATTCCACCTGCCACCCAACAGTCAATGAGATGGCAGACAAGGGCGTGATTTCCCATACGCTTTCCGAGAAGGAACTGGACAGGACCCTGATGATCCGTACCGGAAGAAACCCGCTGACCTATTATCCTTCAGACTGTATCGTGCCAAAACCGGCTTATGCGGAAGTAATCCACAAAGCAATCCCATCCATTCCCGCTCCTAAAATACTGTGGTCTTTAAAGCTTTTGAAGCTGGAAACCAATATGATGGTGCCGGACAACCACGGAAGAAGAAAGCGTGCACTGGCATTTTTCGGAAAACTGATCTATGGAAAAGCAGATGAAGTGCTGGAGCATTTTATGGAGCAGGAGCCTGTAAAAGGTTCGGAGGAACCTGTGGAAACGCTGCTGGAATTGTTTGAACAGGCATTGAAGGAGGCTCCGAAATATGTGGAGGAGCTGTACTGTCTGGCCCATCGTGAGGGAACACTTTCCGATCGGTTTGACAGAACCTACAATGGATAGACTATTGTAAAATAAAAAATGCATAATCAATGGACATGACTGCATAGAATATCCTGTATCGTGCTGCAGATCATCCGGCATAAGCAGTTGGGATGATCTGCCGTAAGACTTCCTGAACAGAAAGCAGGTGGAAGATGAGAAGGATCAGAAGGGCATTCATGTCTGTTTTTTTATGCTTGATTCTCACGGGTGCGTGCATGGAACAGATTCACGCAGAAGGGATGATCATTCCGGCAGGATGGTCTAATACGGTAAATGAAGATCAGGACGGCCGGGAGGAACAGGGACCGGGAGATCTTTATGCCCTGTCGGCTGTTCTTATGGATGGAGATTCCGGTCGGGTACTTTACGAGAAACAGGGAGAGAAAGCGAGACCGATGGCAAGCACCACAAAAGTTATGACCTGCATTCTGGCACTGGAGCAGGCTCCGGGCAGTGATGTTGTGACAGTTTCTGCAAATGCGGCATCTCAGCCGGAGGTTCGTCTGGGGATGCGGGCCGGGGAACGGTATTATCTGGAAGATATGCTGTATTCTCTGATGCTGAAAAGTCACAATGATACGGCGGTGGCTGTAGCGGAGCATGTGGGCGGCTCTGTGGAGGGCTTTGCCGCCATGATGAATGAAAAAGCGGCTCAGCTTGGCTGCAGGGATACGTATTTCATTACGCCGAATGGACTGGATGCGGAAGATGAAAAGGGCTTTCATCATACGACAGCCAGGGATCTCTGCCTGATCATGCGTTATGCCATTAAGAATCAGACTTTTTTGAAGATTACAGAAACCAGAAGCTATTCTTTTTCAGACATTGAAAAAACACGGACTTTTTCTGTCCAGAATGCAAATGCACTGCTGGATATGACCGAGGGAGTTCTCTCAGGAAAGACGGGATTTACAGGAAAAGCAGGATATTGTTATGTCTGTGCCTGGAAGCAGGGGGAAAAAACACTGATCGTTTCTCTTCTGGGCTGCGGCTGGCCGGGAAACAAGACCTATAAATGGAAGGATACCATGACACTGCTGAAATACGGAGATGAAAATTATGAGTATCGGACTTACTGGCAGGAGCCCTCTCTGAAGAGGATCCCTGTTTTGGAAGGTGTTCTGGACGGTCAGTTTCCCGGAAATCCGGTATATCT
>CAMBYR010000172.1 GCA_945872375.1 uncultured Blautia sp.
AAAATATGCATCAAAATTAGCATTTCCGATCATGATCCAAAATCTGATCGGAACATTAGTAAATGTTGCGGATACGGTAATGCTTGGATATGTAAGCCAGACTGCCATGTCAGCTTCATCTCTTGCCAACCAGTACACATTTATTCTTTTCTGTTTGTATTATGGTATGGCTACAGGTACTTCGGTTTTATGTGCCCAGTACTGGGGAAAGGGTGATAAAAAGACAGTAGAAAAGATTCTCGGCCTGGCGGAGCGGATCTCACTGATCGTTTCTCTTGTATTTTTCGTTATCTCCTTTTCCATGCCGACTACGATCATGAAGATTTTTACAAACAGTCCGGATACGATTGCTGCCGGCAGCGAGTATTTGAAGGTGATCTCATTTTCCTTTATGTTTATGGGATTCTCTCAGGTTTTCATGAGTGCCCTTCGAAGTGTCGGAAAAATAATGCTGCCTTCTGTTACATACATTGTATCGCTTTGCGTCAATGTATTTTGTAATGCCACCTTTATCTTTGGCCTGTTTGGACTTCCAAAGCTTGGTGTTACCGGTGTTGCCCTTGGTACTGTTATTGCCAGGATCACAGAGGTATTGATCTGTCTCATCTATTCATTAAACAGCTCTGATGTCAGATTTCGGATAAAATATTTCTGTGCGAAATCCGGTATTCTGTTCAGGGACTTTATGAAAATTGCTTCTCCGGCTGTGATAAATGATGTTGTCTGGAGCTTTGCCAGTTCAGCGTTCGCAGCGATCCTTGGCCACATTGGCGATGATATGGTTGCCGCAAATGCAGTTGCTGTTATGGTGGTAAACATTGGTGCCATCGCCTGTCGCGGTTTTGCCAACGCTACTACCATCATTATCAGCCAGGAGCTTGGTAAAGATCACAAGGATACAGCCAGAGAATATGGGAAACGTATGCTGAGAATAACAATTATCGTAAGTCTCATCGGATGTGCCATTATTCTGGCAGTCCGCCCTATGATACTGGACTTCTACCGGGATAAACTGACAGAGACAGCCATTTATTATCTTGGTATTTTTATAATCATGACAACCTGGCGTCTTGTAGGAGAGGGTATCAATACCTGTCTTATATGCGGATGCTTCAGAGGAGGTGGCGATTCCAGGTTCGGAATGATCGTAGATTCCATATTTATGTGGCTTGTTGCAGTTCCTCTCACCTTCCTTGCAGCATATGTTTTAAAACTGCCGCCTGTCTGGGTATATTTTATAATGACCCTGGATGAGTTCGAAAAAATGCCTGTGGTGTTCATCCACTATTTCAGAAATAAATGGCTTACAAACATTACCAGAGATTTTGACTGATATTTTGCAAAATTCTAACGAAAAAGAGGCCGTCAAGTACGGCCTCTTTTTCGTTATGGCTTTATCATGTCCATGTCATGGGAGTATTTATAACTCCTGTGGAGATATTTCCAGGTATTCATAGGATGGCTGGAAATCATGGCTGTCACACTGACGGTAATATTGGGTAAAAATACGTTCTATGATATCAGGGATATGCGTTTCGTCAGGCTCAAACAGTATGATGAGATACTGCAGGGAACTGTAGCGTGTACAGATATCCACACGGCGAATATTCTGCCGGATGGCCTGTTCCATATACTCCAGAGCCTGCTCAATGGAGTCGATATCAGGAACTGTATCCACAAGTGTTTCGATGGTGATCATCGCCAGATAACATCTGCACTGGCTGCGTGTGACAAGCTGACTCATGTATTCATACTGGCGTGCGAAATCCCGGTAATTCAGATCAAGAGCGCCCACATAGATGCCGCTTTTCTGAAGGGACTCTGCCACAAGCTCCAGATCCTTTCCGGAACCGGAGGCCGCAAGAGTGCTGCGGTCGATCTGCTGGTAGAAAAAGAACTGGTTCTTGCCGTTTTGTTTTACGTAATACAGAGCTTTATCTGCTTTGGAATAGCAGTCTTCAAAGGAATCATCGGTGCTGCACAGACACAGGCCTGCGGACAGTGTGGCAAACCGGAGTTCCGGATCATCGGTAGTGATGGTGTGAAATTTCTGGAACAGATCGTCCATCTGCAGAGACAGGGAATCAGGATCTGTGTCCGGAAGGAACATCAGGAATTCATCGCCTCCAAGTCTGCAGGAAATTCCCTGATCTGCCCGTTTCTGAAGCAGCTTTCCAAGACATTTCAGTGCACGGTCGCCGGCTTTGTGACCATGGATGTCATTGATTTTTTTCAGGTTGTCCATATCAAGGAATACCAGACATCCATCATGTGTCTGCATAAATTCCGCGGTAAGACGTTCGCCCAGGTTACGCATGGGAAGACCGGTAAGGAAATCATAGCTTTTTGCATCTTCCTGGCTTTTTATGGTGGCCATTATGTCCGAGATGAATTTGCTGACGGTAAGCTGCATATCCGGAAGGTTATAGGTGTCCGGTTCTTCCTGGGAAGGATCCCACTGAGGCAGCCGCTTTTTCTTTAACAGTTTCAGAAAAATGTCTGTGATCTCCGGGTCGAACTGTGTACCACGGTTTTTGCGGAATTCTTCGTAAACAACCTCCGGTGGAAGCGCATTACGGTAGATTCGGCGGGAGTTCATGGCATCGTAGCAGTCGGCAACAGCCACGATCCGGGCATGGATGGGGATTTCTGCTCCGGCCAGCCCGTCCGGATAGCCTTTTCCGTCATAACGTTCATGGTGACTTCTTGCGATTTCTGCCGCATGCGGGATCAGGGTTATATCCTTCAGGATCTCGGCACCGATAACGGTGTGTTTTTTTATAAGGTTGTATTCATCATCGGTCAGCTGTGCAGGTTTGTTCAGGAACGGATCCGGGATACCGATCTTACCGATGTCGTGAAGGTGAGTAGCACGTTTCAGATTCAGGATCTCCTCCGGTGTCCAGCCCAGCTCCTCTGCGATCAGGGCTGCATATTGTGCAACCCGGTAGGAATGACCGCGGGTGTACGCATCCTTTGCCTCAATGGTGGTGGAAAGGGTCTGTATCATCTGCAGAGACATTTTTTCATTCTGTTCCTGGTTTTTGCGGATTTCGCTCTGCTGGCGTTTCAGTTCTATATCCTGGACATTTTTGATGGCTCTTACAATATTGACAAAGAGCAGGATCAGCATGCCGACGCCCACAAACAGTCCGGACATCGATGTGACAAAGTATACGGAGGTTGCTTCAACGGCAATACACAGGATCGCTGCCAGCAGACCAATGAGCAAAAGCCGGTCGGCCTTGTTTTTTTCGGTGCGTATATATTGGAAAAGGTGTACAAATATTGTGGCAACGGTGATCGCCAGGATTCCGTGGCTTACAGGCAGGGTTTCGATATAATCTGCGATACCTGCAGCAGTGAGGATCGTACAGACTGCAAAGTTTATCATTGCGATGCTTCCAAGACAGACATAAAATCTGTGATGCAGCCCTTTCTGGAGACTGTCCGCAAAAAACAGGATCGGGAGCGGACACAAAAGGATCATAACGAAGCACAGAGATCCGAGAGCGGAAGCGTTGGGGACCAGGAACTGACGGAGCTTGGATTCACCCAGCATCCAGACGGCGCCCATAACCATGCACCATCCAAGATATTCCATGTCAAATCGTGTATGATAGACCAATCCCAGAGCGAAACTGAACAGGATCGTGACGATTCCGGCAAACAGGATAAAAAAAGCAATGTAGGTTTCCAGTCCGTATCTGCTGAAAATATATATCCAGATATCTGCCTTGTTTCCGCAGTAAACAGGATTGACAACTCCGGTGTAATTGGAGGTGTAGGTGGTCAGTTCAATACGGAGCTCTTTGCCGGCATCGGAAGCATAAACCGGGCAGAAAACATAACGGCTGGCGGAGTTTTTGCCCATAAGCCTTGTTTTATGCGTGGAGTAGCTGGTCCTGAGGTTGTCCCCTACATAAAAATCCACATCCTGCAGGGAAGAACGGATGGCAAAGCAGGTATCTGTAAGATCATCGGGAAGCTGGATGGTGAGGACCATCGTGTCACCGACGGGAACCTTGTAGGTACCCGGAACGGAGATTTCCTGGGTGGTTCCATCCGATTTCTGCCAGGTAACGGTACCGGAATAGATCACAGAGGCTGCTGAGGTGTCGGAAGAACGCTCATCCGCACCAAAAATCTGCATAAAAATGAACCAGCCAAGGATGGCGAACATCAGAATATAAAAGAAATATCTTTTTCCCTGGTTAAAGGTTTCTGTTTTTTCTTTCATGGCAATATGCCTCCTTGTAATGGGAAAGGATTGGTTTGTAAATTGAAAAACTCTTTTAGATCGATTATACCAGACCGGAGTGGAAAAATCAGTATAAACAGACTCAGATGGGTAATTTGGTAAGATTTTACCAAATTTTTTATGAATTCGGTGGTATTATATAAAGCAGATAGAAAACATATCCGATGCATCTGCGTGCAGGATATGGTACAATGGGTGAATGTGGAGTATGATACATGCAAAGCATGATATATGCAGGATAAAGGATCAGAATAAAGAATGAGAGTAAAGAGACAGGAGGAAGGATCATGAGTAAGATCGTAAATATCACATCAAAAGAGGACAAAGATCAGAAGCTGCAGGATATAGCAAATTCACTGGAGGAGCTGAAGGATGTAATGGCTGAAGTGATAGAAGCCTATGAGGAAGAAAATGCGGACAGCCGGAAGATGGACACGCTGACAGAGGCACTGGATGCGCTTGAAGATGCTGCAGAAGCGATTCAGGATGTGCTGGAA
>CAMBYR010000173.1 GCA_945872375.1 uncultured Blautia sp.
GCAGCCGTATGTTCATCCAGAAGAAGGATCTTCGGCGGATCCATGGTCGCCATCAGAAGGGTAAGCGCCTGTCTCTGTCCTCCTGACAAAAGTCCTACCGGCTGAGTCATGCGGTCTTCCAGACCGATATCAAGAAGGGCAAGCTGTTCCCGGAATCTCTGTCTGTCCGCTCTGGAAATATGAGAAAGCCATCCGCCGGAACCGGCTGCAAGAGCCAGATTTTCCTCAATGCTCATTCCCGGAGCACTCCCCCTCATGGGATCCTGATACAGACGTCCAATGCTTTTTGCCCGAACATACTGGGGCTGAAATGTAATATCCACACCATCCAGAACCACAGAACCGGAATCCGTCAGAAAATCTCCGCAGATTGCATTGAAAAGAGTGGATTTTCCCGCACCGTTGGAACCGATGATCGTAGCAAAGTCTCCTTTTTTCAGATGAAGGCTCAGATCTTTAATGGCAACTTTTTCATTTACCGTCCCGGGATTAAATGTTTTTGAGATATGATTCAGCTTCAGCATCCCTACATTCCTCCCTTTCTGTGTGTCAGTCTTCGTTTGATCTGAGGCCACTGGCTTTTCAGATAAGGAACGGAAATTGCCAGTACCACGATCACAGAGGAAACCAGCTTCAGCATAAATGCCGGCATATTAAACCTCAGTGCGATGGTATAAACGAGACGGAAAATAAATGCGCCAAGCACCATGCCGATCACTCTTTTCAGAATTCCGCCTCTTCCCATGATTGTTCCGCCAATCAGCAGAGAAGCAAGTGCGATCGTTACCATGCCCTGACCGATATTAATATCTACCGATTTCTGTGACTGTGCCAGAAGGCATCCGGAGAGAGCGGTAAAAGAATTGGCTACGCAAAGGCCAACGATCGTCGTAAAAACAGGATTGATGGAAGAGGATTTTACCATGTCCGCATTGTTGCCTGTAGCCCTGATTGCAAGACCGAGACGTGTCTTCAAAAATGCGACAAGAAATGCAACCACACAGATTACTGCAATGGCTCCCACGATGATCTCTGTCTGCCCTGCCAGCCCCGTATCGGATAATTTTTCTTTCAGCATGGTAAATACGGTGGTGGTCTTATTCATATTCAGAAGAGAAGACCCTCCCATCACGGCAATATTGATGGAATACAGCCCCGTATTCACAATAATTCCCGCCAGAAGACTTTCCACCCCCAGCTTCGTCTGCAGGATCGCTGTGACGAATCCTGAGCAGACACCTGCCAGCATGGCGGCAATGATCGATAAAAACGGATGTCCGCTGATGGCAACGGCAGCTCCCACGGCGGCTCCCAGCGTAAAGCAGCCGTCCGTGGAAAGGTCGCAGACATTTAACATAGAGTAGCTTAAAAACAGGGCAAGCACAGTAAGGGAGCAGATCAGTCCAAGCTTCAGGGCAGTCTGTCCGAGTGCCAGTGCGGTTGTCAGTGTCACAATGAATTCCTCCCGGTATTTCAGTTATTTGTTTCGTTCCCTAAAGGAACGTTTCCGATTATTGTTCCAGTTCGTCAAAGCTCTCAGCGGTAATGATTTCATTTACCTGTGTGCAGAGCGGTGCAAATGCTTCCTTGATGGTTTCCAGATCAAGGCCAAGTGCTTCACAGATCTCGGCATTTACGGTTGCTGTACCATTATCAAAGGTTTTTACCGGAGTTTCTGCCGGATCTGCACCGTTGATCAGAATATCAGCGATCATATCAGCGGTTTCCACACCAAGGTTTGCATAGTCAACGCCGTATCCTACAAATGCGCCGTTCAGTGCAAAGGAGTCAGCTCCTGTGTAATGCGGAATGCCTGCTTCTGCAAATGTTTCATAAATGGAAAGCTCTGCTGTCATAATCGTGTTGTCTGTAGGAGTAAATACTGCATCTACGCCATCTGCAACCAGTGCTTCTGCCGCAAGCTGTACTTCGTCTGTGGTCGTTCCGGTACGTTCTACATATTCAATTCCTTTTTCGTCCAGATATGCCTTTGCCGCTTCAATGGCTCCTGTGGAAGAATCCTGGCCAAGGTCATACAGAAGCCCGATCTTGTCTGCATCCGGATCTGCTGCAAAAATCAGGTTCATAATGGATGCGGTATCCAGATAGTCAGAGGTTCCTGTCAGGTTTGCGCCCGGTGCCTCCATGGACTCCACGATTCCTGATCCAACCGGATCTGATACTGCAGAAAAGATGACAGGAGTATCTGTTCCTTCCGTTGCAGCCTGCATACGCATTGCCACCGGAGTAGCCACGCCTACCATCAGGTCCACACCGTCTGCCTGGAAATCAGAGATGATCTGATCCATTACGGAAGCGTCTGCATTGCAGTTATCATAGGAAACCTCAAAAGTCACACCCTGCTCTTCTCCGATTTCTTCCAGACGGTTCTGAATATTTTCCACGATCTGGTTCAGAGATGCATCGTCTACATAATTACAGATGCCTACCTTAAAATCATCGGCCATAACGGTGTTTGCCATCATCATAGATGCGATTACAGTTACAGATGCACATGCAAGAATTCTTTTTTTCATAGTTTTTTCTCCTTTTCTCACTGCGGATTTCCGCATATTTCTGTAAAGGATAACGGATGATTTGGTGTAGGACATTTTTGTTTTCTCTTTGTGGATGTGTTTCCTGGTTGTCTGAAAACAAAAAATCCGTCCCAGATAAACTATCTGAGACGGTAATAATTTCTTATTATCGCGGTACCACTCAATTTGGCGTATCGCCCACTTTCTCACGTACTAACATACGCTCCTGATTGATAACGGGTTCGGTTCCCGGCGTTTCCTACTGTGAAAGTAATCATTCCCTTCAGATCCGCCCTCAAAAGTCCATTCGGCACTCTGCTCCGTGCTGCATTTCCACCGCCTGCAGCTCTCTGTAACTTCACACTGAATGCTTACTACTCTTTCTCATCGGTTTTATCCTTTATTGAGGTAAAGTGTACCACCGAAACCCGTATTTGTCAACCGTTTCTTTTTAATTTTTAAAACTGTGTATCGGTGCCGGAATCCGTCCGCCCCGTTCCACAAACGCGTCGCAGGAGAACTGATTTACAGGCATGATCGGAGCATACCCCAGAAGTCCGCCGAATTCTACGGTTTCCCCCACTCCTTTTCCGATGACCGGAATGACACGTACGGCTGTGGTCTTCTGATTGACCATACCGATCGCAGCTTCATCGGCAATAATTCCCGCAATGGTGGATGCCTTCGTATCTCCGGGAATGGCGATCATATCGAGGCCTACCGAACACACACAGGTCATGGCTTCCAGTTTTTCGATCGTCAGAGCTCCTTCTGTTACTGCATCGATCATTCCCTGATCCTCACTGACGGGAATGAACGCACCGCTTAAGCCGCCTACTGCAGAAGCCGCCATAACGCCGCCCTTCTTTACCTGATCGTTGAGAAGTGCAAGTGCCGCTGTGGTACCCGGTGCACCGGCACGCTCCAGACCGATTTCCTGAAGAATTTCCGCCACACTGTCTCCAATGGCCGGGGTTGGCGCAAGAGAAAGATCCACGATACCAAAAGGAATGCCAAGGCGTCGGGATGCCTCCTGAGCCACAAGCTGTCCCACACGTGTTACCTTAAATGCCGTTTTCTTAATGGTTTCACAGAGGGTTCCGAAGTCCTTTCCTCTCACCTTCTGAAGAGCCGTTTTTACAACACCCGGTCCGCTGACACCCACATTGATGATGCAGTCTCCTTCCGTCACGCCATGGAATGCACCTGCCATAAACGGATTATCATCCGGTGCATTGCAGAACACCACCAGCTTCGCACAGCCAAGAGAATCCTGTTCTCTGGTGGCCCTGGCTGTTTCCAGAACGATTTCTCCCATCAGTTTTACAGCATCCATATCAATTCCGGTTCGGGTGGAACCTACATTGACAGAACTGCAGACACGCTCCGTCTGCGCAAGTGCCTGCGGAATGGAGCGGATCAGAAGCTCTTCCGCCTGACTCATTCCCTTGCTTACAAGTGCGGAATAACCGCCGATAAAATTGACTCCTACAGTTTTTGCCGCACGATCCAGTGTCTTTGCGATCGTTACAAAATCATCTGCCGTTTTGCATGATGCACCGCCGATCAGCGCAATGGGAGTCACGGAGATACGCTTATTGACAATGGGAATCCCGTATTCCATGGCAATCTTATCTCCGGTGGATACCAGATCTTTTGCGTAAGAAGTGATCTTCTCATATATTTTTCTGTTTGTCTCTTCCAGATTGCTGTCGATACAGTCCAGAAGACTGATTCCCATGGTAATGGTACGGACATCC
This sequence comes from uncultured Blautia sp., assembly GCA_945872375.1. Classification (GTDB taxonomy): domain Bacteria; phylum Bacillota; class Clostridia; order Lachnospirales; family Lachnospiraceae; genus Blautia_A. The sequence continues at coordinate 4,298 of CAMBYR010000173.1, forward strand.
AGATTTTCCTGCTCGATCATCTTATTGGTTTCGTTTACTTCAAAAATATTAATCATATGATTTTCTCCCTGAGATTTGTTTTTTCGCGATATCCCGGCGAATCTGCCTGATTTTCTGTTTCTCAGATTCTGTGCATTTTATTAAAGATATCTTCATGCTGGCAGCGAATGACAACTCCGATCTGATCTCCCAGTGCGCTGAGCTCTTTGGAAATGGTACCGGTGTCTTTGTCAGATCCGCTGGTATCCGCCACCATCATCATATTGAAATATCCCTGTACGATGGTCTGGGAAATGTCAAGGATGTTGACATTATTGTCTGCCAGATATGTACAAACTTTCGCAATAATTCCAACGGTGTCGTTTCCTACAACTGTGATAATTGTTTTTTTCATGATAAAGAAGTTCCTTTCTCTTTTTATTATAAGCAG
>CAMBYR010000174.1 GCA_945872375.1 uncultured Blautia sp.
TAATAACATGACAAGATTCAACACAAAAGTAACACCAGAAATCGAGAGACTCACGGACATATGCAAAGATCACAGCAGTATGGATGTGTCTCTCTACGGAAAGTACGATGTGAAACGTGGACTGCGTGACATCAACGGAAAAGGCGTTCTTGCCGGGCTGACCCAGATATCCAATGTACAGGCGACAAAAATCGTGGACGGAAAAGAAGTTCCGTGTGCGGGAAGTCTTTCTTACAGGGGATATGACATCAAGGAGCTTACGTCAGGGTTTGTAAAGGAACAGCGGTTTGGTTTCGAAGAAATTACTTATCTTCTTCTGTTTGGAGTTCTTCCCACAGAAGGGGAGCTGGCGGAGTTTCAGAAGCTTCTGGCAAACCAGCGTTCTCTGCCCACCAATTTTGTTCGTGACGTTGTAATGAAGGCACCGAGCAAAAATATTATGAACGCGCTTTCACGAAGTGTGCTGACGCTGTATTCCTACGATACAGATCCGGATAATATTTCTCTTCCAAATGTTCTCAGACAATGTCTGAACCTGATCAGTGTATTCCCGCTGCTTTCAGTATACGGATATCAGGCTTACAACCATTATATCAGGGGAAAAAGTCTGTATATTCATAATCCAAGAAAGGAGCTTTCCACGGCAGAAAATATTCTCCGTATGCTTCGTCCGGATAAGAAATACACAGATCTGGAGGCAAGGATTCTCGATCTGGCATTGATTCTTCATATGGAGCATGGCGGAGGAAACAACTCCACCTTTACCACACATGTGGTTTCTTCTTCAGGAACAGATACGTATTCTGCCATTGCGGCGGCTCTGGGATCCCTGAAGGGACCAAAACACGGCGGAGCAAATATTAAAGTGGTAAGTATGTTCCAGGATATGAAAAAGGCCGTCAGAAATACGAATGACGAGGATCAGGTAAGAGATTATCTGAAAAAGCTTCTGCATAAGGAAGCCTTCGACCACAGCGGCCTGATCTATGGAATGGGACATGCTATTTATTCAGTTTCAGATCCCCGTGCAGAGGTTCTGAAGAGCTTTGTGGAACGTCTTGCCATGGAAAAGGGCAGGATGGAGGATTACCGGCTCTATGCCATGGTAGAACGCATGGCACCGGAGGTAATCGCGGAAGAACGCCGCATTTACAAGGGTGTAAGTGCCAATGTGGACTTTTACAGCGGTTTTGTATACAGCATGCTGGATCTGCCGCTGGAATTGTATACACCGATGTTTGCAGTGGCAAGAATCGTCGGATGGAGCGCCCACCGTATGGAGGAACTGATCAATACGGACAAGATTATCCGTCCGGCATACAAAAATGTGCTGGATCCGGCACAGTATGTGCCGCTTGCTCAGCGATAAAGGCGGGAAATACATGTTTCAATGCTTTTTTCCGGATGAATACCGGGATTCGACCTATACGATTGATTTTGAAAAGCTTTATCAGGAAGGGTATCGGGGGCTTCTTTTTGATATTGACAACACGCTGGTGCCTCATGGGGCACCGGCAGATGCGAGAGCTGTCGCCCTGTTTCAGCGTCTGAAGCGTATCGGATTTAAAAGCTGCTTCCTTTCAAATAATCAGATTGAAAGGGTATCTTCTTTTAATGATGCGGTAGGCGAGAGATTCATTGAAAATGCGCATAAGCCATCGGTGCGCAATTACTACAGGGCTATGGAGCTTCTGGGTACAGATAAGAGCAATACGATTTTTATCGGAGATCAGCTTTTCACAGATATTTATGGTGCTAAAAGAGCCGGTATCAGGAATATTCTGGTGAAGCCGATTCACCCTAAGGAAGAAATTCAGATCGTTCTGAAGCGTTATCTGGAGAAAATTGTACTATACTTTTACCAGAAGGAGGAGAGGAATTCGTGAATCATATAGTAATTATCGGATTTATGGGTTCAGGAAAAACGAGAGTGGGAAAACGTCTGGCACAGGATCTGGAGCTGCCATTTATTGACGTGGACAAAGTAATTACGAAAAAAATGAATTTATCTGTCAGTGAAATCTATCAGCGATTTGGGGAACCTTTTTACAGAGCCATGGAAACACTGATCATCAAGGAACTGCTCACAGATAAGGAACGAAAGGTGATTTCCTTGAGTGCGGGGCTTCCGGCACAGGAGCAGAACAAAAAATATCTGAATCAGCTTGGTACTATCGTATACCTGAAAGCTTCTTATGCCACCATCAAAAAACGTCTGGACGCCGGTTCGGGAAAACCGATTCTGGATGGAGACGAAAAGGATGACCGGGATGAGAAAATCCGTAAGCTTCTTGCACAGCGGGACCCGATTTATGAGGGTTTTGCAGATATTGTGGCTGTGACGGGAGTAAAGCCTTTTGAGGGGCTGATTGAAGAAATCCGTGAAAAATTAGATGCTTCTGAAAAAAAGTAGTTGAAAAAAGACAGTAATTATTATAGAATATTCGTAGTATAACGTCCCCCAAATAACTCGACTAAAGGCGCAGAATGAATTTCTGCTCTGCAAGGCGGAGGAATGAGGCGTAGCGGTGGCTACGTCGATTGACGACAACGCTGCAGACGGGAATTCAGGCAAGTATTAAGTCGAGTTACTTTGAGGAACGTTATACTGGCTAAGCGCACAATAAGGAGGAAATAATAAATGATTTCAGCAGGTGATTTCAAAAACGGCATCACACTTGAGATTGACGGCAATGTATGTCAGATTGTGGAATTTCAGCATGTAAAACCAGGAAAAGGTGCAGCATTTGTCAGAACCAAATATAAAAATATTATCACCGGATCTGTAGTAGAAAGATCTTTCCGTCCTACAGAAAAATTCCCGGCAGCACGTATTGACCGTGTAGATATGCAGTATCTTTACAATGATGGAGAATTATTCTATTTCATGAACGTTGAAACTTTTGATCAGATTGGCCTCAGCAGCGATCAGGTTGGCGATGCTCTGAAATTTGTAAAAGAAAATGAAATGGTAAAAATCTGTTCTCATAACGGCAACGTATTTGCAATCGAGCCTCCGTTATTCGTAGAACTGGAAGTAACTGAGACAGAGCCTGGATTTGCAGGAAATACTGCACAGGGTGCTACCAAACCGGCAATTGTTGAGACAGGCGCACAGGTTATGGTTCCGCTGTTTGTAAATCAGGGTGACAAACTGAAAATTGACACAAGAACAGGTGAATATCTGTCCCGTGTCTGATTGACTAAACGGACATGTCTGCTTGCGCAGACATCACTATAAATAAAAGTTGATTGCTCCGCATTTCATGCTCCCGCAATCACAACCTGCATTCGCAATCCGGCCTGTTGGCCTGCTTGCTCATACAGGTTAGCCCGTCCAATATCCATGTGCCTGCGCATGCAAGCATGCTACATCACATGGCTGCTGTCCGGGACTTTTATAGTAGAACTTACTGACTGCCACCGGCTTTCCGGTGGCATTTTTTGGAGGAATTATGGAATACAGAGTATTGGGAAAAACAGGACTGAAGGTTTCCCGTATGGGTTTTGGAGGTATCCCCATTCAGAGGATTGATGCAAAAGGAACAAAAGAACTGATGCACCGGCTTGTGGAAGAGGGTGTTAATTATATTGATACTGCCAGAGGATATACTGTCAGCGAGGAATATCTGGGATATGCTCTGGAAGGAATTCGTGACAGGTTTATCCTGGCTACCAAGAGTATGGCAAGAAGCAGGGATGCCATGGCCGCCGATATTGAAAAAAGCCTTCATAATCTGAAAACAGATTATATCGATCTTTATCAGGTGCATAATCCCAGTATGGAGCAGCTGGACGCCGTGATTGGCCAGAATGGAGCTCTGGAAGCACTGATGGAAGCGAAAGCAGCTGGCAGGATTGGACATATCGGACTGACTGCGCACTCTGCCGCCGTGTTTGAGCGGGCGCTGGAACTGGATTGGGTGGAAACCATTATGTTTCCCTATAATATTGTGGAAAATCAGGGAGAAGCACTGATCCGCAGATGTACGGAAAAAAATGTGGGATTTATTGCCATGAAGCCTTTGGCAGGAGGTGCAATTGAGGATGCATCTCTGGCACTTCGGTATGTATGTGCCAATCCTGATGTGACGGTTGCAATTCCCGGTATGGCAGATCCAAAGGAGCTTGAACAGAATCTTGCTGCCTGCAGCAGCGAAAGTCCTTTGACGGAAGAAGAGCTGCAGAGAATGGAGCAGGTGAAAAAAGAGCTGGGCAGTAACTTCTGCCGCCGATGCAATTACTGTGCTCCCTGTACGGTGGGGATCAGTATTCCCAATGTCTTTTTGTTTGCCGGATACCTGGAGCGCTACAATCTGGAAGGATGGGCCCGGGATCGTTATCAGACATTAAAGGCAAAAGCTTCAGACTGTGTGGAGTGCGGCGACTGTGAGACACGCTGTCCTTATCATCTTCCCATTCGTGAAATGATGAAGAAATGTGCAAAGGAATTTGGTATATAAATTGTTAATATAAATTGTTTCGTGAAAATAATCAGACACCCTTGACATCTCCGGCGGAAATGCATATAATAAAAAAACAGCACGGAACACCGTGTTCATGTGCGTAGCGCTGTTCGTTAGAATACCAGCAAAGTGCGGATCATATTCCACAGAGACTTTTGGTCAGGGCTTGTACTGGTTTCGACGGGGGCTTTGAAGTTGGGGAAGCCATCCGCAG
>CAMBYR010000175.1 GCA_945872375.1 uncultured Blautia sp.
GCAAATTCGTCTTCCACAACCTCTGCTTCTTCCCAGGTATCTTCCTCCGGAGTCGGGCATGCGGCACCGCAGTGAGGGCAGAATGCAGCTTCTTTGTCTACATGTTTTTTGCATTCCGGACAGATTTTCTGTCCTTTTTTATCCGCCATTTCTGCTTTTACACTTTCAATGATGTTCTGGTGAACGGAAATTTTCTGGCAAAGCTCTGTTTCTTCATCACTTAATACGCCGCCTTCTTCAAAAATGCGGTAAATAATATCCCCAAGCTCTTCCTTCAGATTCCGGATCTCCCGTTCTTCACCCGCAATACGGTTGCGGAGCTTCTGAGTCTCATAAATATTCTCCGCCTTTTCTCCGAATTCCTTTGCCGTTCTCTGCAAAGTCTGTCCAAGTTCATCAAAAAAATCTCTTTTCATCCTAAACTCCTTTCCGACAGGATTCCTGTCCTTTGATTTTTAAAGTCCGCATATCGGCAACCGCCGCAAAAGCAGGATTCTTCCTTCCTCTCAGCTGCCGCATTCAAGCATGGGCACTTCCTGTCCCCTGAGAAGAATTCTGGGGCCTCCATTTCCCCTGATATAAGCTCCGGTAATGATCACCTGACCAATACTGTCATCCTTCGGAATCTCATACATGATATCCAGCATGTACTGCTCCAGAATGGCACGAAGGGCTCTGGCTCCCGTTTTCTTTTCCATGGCCTTTTCTGCAATGGCTTTCAGTGCATCATCATCAAATTCCAGCTTTACCTCATCCAGTGCCAGAAGCTTCTGATACTGCTTGAGAATGGCATTTTTCGGCTCACGAAGGATCTTCACCAGCATTTCCTCTGTCAGTCCGTCCAGCGTAAAGATGACAGGCAAACGGCCAAGAAACTCCGGAATCATGCCGAAGGTCCGAAGATCATCCACTGTCACCTTTTCCAGAAGAAGAGGGTCATTGTCATATTTATCCTTCAGATCTGCATAAAAACCAATCGATGCCTGTTTGTTCAGGCGCTCCTTGATGATATTTTCCAGATCCGGAAAAGCACCGCCGCAGATAAACAGAATATTCCGCGTATTTACGGTAGTCAGCGGTACCATGGCATTTTTGCTGTTGGCTCCCACCGGAACCTCCACCTCGCTGCCCTCCAGAAGCTTCAGCATTCCCTGCTGTACCGCCTCTCCGCTGACGTCACGCTGATTTGTGTTTTTCTTCTTTGCAATCTTATCAATTTCATCAATGAAGATGATACCATGCTCTGCCTTTTCCACATCATTATCTGCCGCGGCTAAAAGCTTGGATACCACGCTTTCAATATCATCTCCGATGTATCCGGCTTCCGTAAGAGAGGTGGCATCTGCGATGGCAAGAGGCACATCCAGAAGCTTCGCAAGAGTTTTTACCAGGTATGTCTTTCCGCATCCGGTCGGTCCGATCATCAGCATATTGGATTTCTCAATATCGATCTCATCCATGGTATCCGTAGCCACACGCTTATAGTGATTATAAACAGCTACAGACATCACCTTTTTTGCGTATTCCTGACCGATCACATACTCATCCAGGGTTGCCTTGATCTTGTGAGGCGCCGGGATCTTTTTCAGGTCAAGTACCGGCTGTGTCTTTTCTTTCTTTTTCTTTTCTTTTTTGGGAGCAGGGGCTGAACGCAGACTGCTGAGATCGATCATACTGACTCCCGGCATATTCATCAGATCGGAAATGTTGAATTTTCCGGTGCTCATCTGCTGATTCATGCTGTCAAAGCTTTTCTGCATACAATCAGAACAGATATGTATATTATTGGGAAGCTCTATCATCTTTCCCGCCTGTTCTTCGGATCTGCGGCAAAGAAAACAGAATTTCATGGGGTCGGATGTTTTTTTATCCTCTGCTTCATCTTCCGTCTGCAGGTCTGTTTTATCGAAATCGTCTGTCATGATGACTCCTTTCCATGGCTTTCTTTCTGATTATTATAGCATACTCCACTTTCTTATCAAATAAACTTTTTATAAAAAAGCAGAAGATCTAACACAAAAATCCCCGCGGAGAGAACTGCCCTGTCCGCAGCCCTCTTCCCGGGGATTGATCCGGATATTCCGTTTAGTCCGGTCTGGAACCAAGCGTTACATCCAGCGTTTTTTCCACGTATTCTCCGTCATTTGCTCTGGCGATCACAATTTCAACCACTTCGCCGGCTTCATAATACGTCAGTTTTTCCACAAGATCTGATTTTCCGCTGACCTTCTGTCCATCCAGCTTCACGATAATATCCCCCTGCTGAATGCCCGCAGCAGCCGCTGCTCTGCCTCCATTCGCCTCAGTAACAAAAGCTCCGGAAGGAACATTGTACATCTTTGTAGCTTCATCCGAAAGATCAATAACCGTCACACCCAGAAAAGCAGCTTTTGAAGCGTCCACCTTTTCTCTTGTTTTGCGGTTCATCAGCTCCTCCAGAATAGGCTGTGCCTTGGAAATAGGAATGGCATATCCCATGCCCTCCACCGCATTGTCCGCATATTTGGCAGAATTAATCCCGATCAGTTCTCCGCGCATATTCAGAAGCGCTCCGCCGCTGTTTCCTGGATTGATGGCGGCATCTGTCTGAATCAGATCCGAACTGGTTCCGTCAGACATCATGACAGAACGATTCAGTGCACTGATCCATCCGGAGGTCACAGACTGACCATATCCCAGTGCATTTCCGATGGCAACCACCTGCTCTCCGACCAGAAGATCATCGGAACTGCCGATCTGGGCAATCTTGATCTCATTCATCGTTTCTTCCGGAATATCCGATTTCTGTACAGAAACCACGGCCAGATCATTGTCCGGATCCGTACCTTTTATCTTGGCACTGACTGCATTTTCCACATCAATATCTCCGTCGCCGCTTGCCAGGCTCTGTGTTTCCTTTTCGGCACCGACCACATCATTTCCGATAAAGCAGACGCTTAACGTAGTTGCTCCTTCCACTACATGATTATTGGTGGCGATCAGAAGCTCGTCATCGTTTTCTCCCACAATGATCCCCGAGCCGCTTCCTGTGCTGGGGTATTCCTGCATTCCATAACCAAAACCGTAATAAGAGAAAAAGCTGGGAATTTCCTGAATACTGACGGAAGTAATGGCTACTACGGACGGCATGGCTGCCTGCGCCACCCCGGCAACGGTTCCGCTGCTTGCAACAATGTTTTCCAGATCTTCTTTCTTATTCGTTTCCGCCTCTGCAGTCGTATCCGGTACGGTATCTGTAGTACCAATGGGAACAGTCTGTGTTTTCGAATATTTTCCGGTAATCACATTCACACCCTGAAAAATCAGGCCGGCTACAAGGCCAAAGACGGCTGCAAGCACCACTGTGGATACCAGCCTGCTGCCAAACCCCCTGGATTCTTTCTTTTCCTTTTTTGAAGAAGGCCTTTTTTCCGGCTTCGGATCCTCCTGGTGAGTCTGATACATGCCGTATTTTGGCGGAACAGGGCCATTTCCGCCTCCTGACTGAGGCAGCGGCTCTCTTTCCTGTTTTATATCGGATGTCTGTTCTGCCGAAGCAGCATGAAAGCTTTCTTCACGCTTCGCATCTTCCCTGCGGCGCTGCTCCTGACGCTGATTGATTTCATAAATATGTTCCAGCCATGGAATATCTGCCTTTTTTAATTCTTCGTATTCACGGTCTCTTTTTTTCTGCTGATAATCCGTTTCCACGCTGTTTTCTGTGGTTTCGCCCGACCCGCTCCCGATCTCCTCATCTTCCGAAGCAGCCGGTTCCCACTTCATTTCATCACTCATGGATGTACTCCCTTCTTTTCTTTCTGCGATTTTCCGATATGTTCCAACCGCAGAACATCTATCGTTCGTATTATTTCCTGTTTTTTTATCTTATATAAAAGCAGTTTATCAGGCAATTGTGTTTAAACTGTGATAAATTGTGTAAAAAAACGTGTTTGTATATCTTTCCTTACTGTTCAGGAGTTCCAGTATTCCTGATTCATGGTGAAATGACGGATCAGCCCCTGCGGCAGTTTCCGGTAATTTTTTCCGCACAGATATCCTGCATATTTTGCACCGCTTTGCAGGATCAAAGCCGGAAGAAGCCGGATTCTGCCGCTTTTGCACAGATGCAGAAATGTTTTCTTCACCAGCTTCATTCCTTCTCCTTCGGACGGCACTCCCTGAAAGATTTCCGGGTTTTGTGCCTGGGAAACCCCCAGATCGAAATTCCGGTGGAACTGCATCAGCGGGGTATAATTGTGGGAATGGTAAACCTGTGCATCTGCGGCATATGCGATTCCATATCCGTTCTGTACCATTTTTCCTGCCAGGATCATATCCTCATTGAAGATTGCTTTTTCCGGGAATCCGCCCATTTTTTCGTAAATATCTTTTCGGTATGCCGCACAGACATTGGAGCAGAAGTATGTTTTGATTCCGCTTGTTTTTGTGTCTGCTGCTGTTTTTATGCCTGATGTTTCCGGATAGTTGAAGGATCTTGTATAGCGTTCCAGATAGCTGCAGTCCTTTTTGGGCAGCTGCCGTGCATAGGCTGCCCCTACGTTGTCCCGGTTCAGGGCCTTTATCAGATTTCCGATCAATTTTCTGTTTGCGGGCATGGCATCCTGGGTCATGCAGACCATAATTTCTCCGCCGGATAATGCGGCTGCCTGCTTTCTTGTTCCGCCGTGGTCAAA